>NZ_JBIWEO010000014.1:0-134509 GCF_044762555.1 Pseudomonas sp. NPDC096917
AGCGTGTAATCACGCTGACTGCGCCTTTTTCCCGAATCCATTGAGTCCTCCTGAAGATAGGTCAGAAGGTGTAAACCCTATTCAGGACGGGACAACACCCACAAAAAAGCCCCGCTCTGATTATTCAGTTGCGGGGCTTTTTTATGCGCCGCCACTGAATAACAAAAGTGGCAGCAGCAACAGCGATTAAGCGTCAGCTTTATTCGCAGCAGCTTTGGCAGCAGCTTCTTTGATCAGGGTCTGCAAGGAACCGTCTGCAGCCATCTCAGCCATAATGTCGCTACCGCCAACTAACTCGCCAGCTACCCACAATTGCGGGAACGTTGGCCAGTTAGCGTATTTGGGCAGATTGGCACGAATTTCCGGGTTCTGGAGGATGTCCACATAAGCGAACTTCTCGCCACAGCCCATGACGGCCTGAGCCGCTTTGGCCGAGAAGCCGCACTGCGGGGCATTTGGAGAGCCTTTCATGTAGAGCAGAATGGTGTTGTTAGCAATCTGTTCTTTAATAGTTTCGATGATATCCACGGAGCACCTCGGCTGAACTTTCCGACTCAGATGTCGGCACGGTGGCGAATTGTAACGCAAAGCCGAGCATGGCGCTCGGTCTCCCAGACAGACAATCGTCGCCATCCTGAGCCACAAATCCAAACCCGCCGTCCAAAACCACAGCATTCCCACCCTCAGAGAACGACGTGTAGATGGCACGTAGAATTGCCAAGCAACCTGAGGGCAGTGTACAACTGGGCAGCTGAGGTAAGGCACACCGCTGAAAAGGGGCTCTGCCGCGTGCTCATGCAGCGCAAGGCTCGCTCAAACCTCTAAACACGTGACCCTTATTGGCAAGGTGCGACATTTCCTTATAAGATCGCGCCTTCCCCTATTTCGTCGCCCCGTGCGGCTTTCGCCGCAGGTCTCGCCCGTTTTTCCGAAAAACCCGGCTTTGAGTATCTGCGGTCGTTGCAAAAAAGGTAGTTAATGATGAGCGCAAGGCACTTTCTCTCCCTGATGGATTGCACGCCCGAAGAGCTACTCAGCGTGATCCGTCGCGGCATCGAGCTAAAAGACCTGCGTGATCGCGGCGTTCTCTTCGAACCCCTGAAAAACCGCGTTCTGGGCATGATTTTCGAAAAGTCATCGACCCGAACCCGACTGTCATTTGAAGCCGGCATGATCCAGCTTGGCGGCCAGGCTATTTTCCTGTCCCCGCGCGACACTCAACTGGGCCGCGGCGAGCCC
Organism: Pseudomonas sp. NPDC096917; assembly: GCF_044762555.1. Lineage (NCBI taxonomy): Bacteria > Pseudomonadati > Pseudomonadota > Gammaproteobacteria > Pseudomonadales > Pseudomonadaceae > Pseudomonas > Pseudomonas sp. NPDC096917. The sequence continues at coordinate 1,240 of NZ_JBIWEO010000014.1, forward strand.
ATTGGCGACTGCGCAATCGTCATGTCGCGCATGCTCGATGCGGTCATGATCCGTACCTTTGCCCACAGCACCCTGACCGAGTTCGCGGCCAATTCCCGCGTCCCCGTCGTTAACGGTCTGTCGGATGATCTGCATCCCTGCCAGCTACTGGCAGACATGCAAACCTTCCTTGAGCACCGAGGGTCCATCAAAGGCAAAACCGTGGCCTGGATCGGCGACGGCAACAATATGTGCAACAGCTATATAGAAGCGGCCATTCAGTTCGACTTCCAACTGCGCGTTGCCTGCCCTGAAGGTTATGAACCCAACCCTGAGTTCGTGGCCCTGGCCGGTGATCGCGTGACCATCGTTCGCGATCCGCGTGATGCCGTGATCGGCGCTCACTTGGTCAGCACAGACGTCTGGACCTCAATGGGCCAGGAAGAAGAAACCGCCAAACGCCTGGAGCTGTTTGCGCCGTACCAGGTCAACCGCGCTTTGCTCGACCTTGCCGCCGACGACGTGCTGTTCATGCATTGCTTGCCCGCTCACCGCGGAGAGGAAATCAGCCTCGACCTGCTGGACGACTCGCGCTCCGTGGCCTGGGATCAAGCTGAAAACCGCCTGCACGCACAAAAAGCGCTGCTCGAGTTTCTCGTCCAGCCTGCGTACCAGCCAGCATGAGTCAGCCGCTATTGCTTAACCTTCGAGATCTGGCCTGTGGGTACCAAGGCCAGAGCGTGGTGCAAAACCTCAACCTGCACCTTAATGCAGGCGACATTGGTTGTCTGCTCGGCTCTTCAGGCTGCGGCAAAACCACAACCTTGCGGGCAATCGCCGGTTTTGAGCCCGTGCATCAAGGTGAAATCAAGCTCGCGGGCGAAATCATTTCCAGTGCGGGCTTCACCTTGGCCCCAGAGAAACGTCGCATCGGCATGGTGTTTCAGGACTACGCTCTGTTTCCACACCTGAGCGTGGCCGACAACATTGCGTTCGGCATCCGAAAACTCCCGAACAAAGAGCGCGTCACTGAAGAGCTGCTTGAACTGGTCAACCTTAAAAACTTGGGCAAGCGCTTTCCCCACGAGCTTTCAGGGGGGCAGCAACAACGTGTTGCCCTCGCCCGTGCCCTCGCCCCCGAGCCACAGCTGTTGCTTCTGGATGAGCCGTTCTCCAACCTGGATGGCGAATTACGCCGCAAGCTCAGCCATGAAGTACGCGACATTCTGAAAGCCCGTGGCACCAGTGCGATTTTGGTCACCCACGATCAGGAAGAAGCCTTCGCGGTCAGTGACCATGTCGGCGTGTTTAAGGAAGGTCGCCTTGAACAATGGGATACGCCTTACAACCTCTATCACGAACCGTTGACGCCCTATGTGGCGAGCTTCATCGGCCAAGGCTATTTCATCCGCGGACAATTGCTCAGCCCTGAGTCGGTGCAAACCGAGCTGGGCATATTACGCGGCAATCGGGCTTACACCTGGCCAACCGGTGGCGCGGTGGATGTGCTCCTGCGCCCCGACGACATTGTCTATGCGCCCGACAGCGCGTTAAAAGCCAAAATCATTGGTAAAACATTCTTGGGCGCATCGACCCTGTACCGCTTGCAACTGCCAACAGGCAGCCAGCTGGAATCGATCTTCCCCAGCCATGCCGACCATCCGCCGGGCACAGACGTCGGTATCCGCGTTGCAGCTGAGCACTTGGTCATGTTTCAAACCAGCGGCAGCACCGCCGCACAAATCCCGCCTACCGAATCAGGCGTAAGACGTTTGAGCAGCGCCAGCTAAAGGCAGACACAAACCGGTTTTAACGCGCTTGCTCCCGATCTTTTTAAAGATCAAACGATCGCGAGCAAGCGCGCTCCTGAGCCGTCAGGCTTTGCGCCCGATACCCGCAAAAATCGCCTGCGTATGCTCAGCCAGGACGGCGGGTGCCAGTTCCACTTCCAGCCCACGTCGACCGGCACTCACATAAATCGATTCGAACCCTTTTGCGCTTTCATCAATAAACGTGCGCAAACGCTTCTTTTGCCCTAACGGACTGATCCCACCCAACAAATATCCGGTTGCCCGCTGCGCGGCCACAGGGTCGGCCATCTCGACTTTTTTAACCCCAGCTGTATGCGCCAACGCCTTTAGATCGAGACTTCCGACGACCGGTACGACTGCGACCAATAATTCACCTTTTTCGCTGCTGGCCAATAGCGTCTTGAACACTTGCGCAGGTTCGAGACTGAGCTTTTCCGCTGCTTCCGTCCCATAAGACGCGGCCTTGGGGTCATGTTCGTAGCTATGGACTCGATGTTCGGCGCGAACTTTTTTCAGCAGATCCAGTGCAGGTGTCATGGCAGCCCCTGTTGCGTGTTGGACAAAGAAAGCGATGCCGAATTTTAAGCCATTGCCCAGTAAAAAGGCGCTAGAACGGGCATCTCGGCGTTTTTTCCTGGCTGAAACGTTACATCTGCCCTACCAATTTGTAGTGTTTTCTTACAGAAAAACGTTACCAAAAACTCATATGAAAGTCAGAATGTGAATGATGGTTCACTTTCGACCTTTGACAGCCGTGTTTCTTGTCTATATTTTTTCGAATGCGAATATGCCTGTTCGTTACACGTATTCCGTTACTCACATATGAAAAGCCGAGATCAAGACGTCCTGCTTTTATGTGTTGCTGCATTGCCACCCCCGACTGACGACGTCAAAAACAACAAAAACGAGGTTTGAAATGACGACTGCAACGCAGCACCCTACGCTTTTAGGCCAATGCACAGCCGAGTTTCTTGGCACAGCACTTTTGATTTTCTTTGGGACAGGATGCGTTGCGGCTCTCAAGGTCGCAGGTGCCAGCTTTGGCCTGTGGGAAATCAGTATCATCTGGGGCATTGGCGTCAGCATGGCGATTTACCTGACGGCTGGCGTTTCCGGCGCTCACCTGAACCCTGCGGTCAGCATTGCGCTGTGTCTGTTCACTGATTTTGATAAACGCAAACTGCCGTTCTATATTCTTGCCCAAGTGGCGGGAGCCTTCTGCGCCGCCGCGTTGGTTTATACGCTTTACAGCAACTTGTTCTTCGATTACGAACAAACCCACCATATGGTTCGCGGTAGCCAAGACAGTCTCGAATTGGCCTCGGTGTTTTCGACGTATCCACACCCAGCCCTCTCGACACTGCAAGCCTTCCTGGTTGAAATGGTAATTACCGCCATCCTTATGGGCGTGATCATGGCCCTGACCGATGACAAGAACGGTTTGCCACGCGGCCCATTGGCCCCGTTGCTGATTGGCCTGCTAATCGCCGTGATTGGTAGCTCAATGGGACCACTGACGGGTTTTGCTATGAACCCTGCGCGCGACTTCGGGCCTAAGTTGATGACGTTCCTTGCTGGATGGGGTGAAGTTTCATTCACCGGTGGGCGCGATATTCCTTATTTCTTGATTCCGATTTTTGCACCGATCGTGGGGGCAACCCTGGGTGCAGCCATTTATCGCGGGCTGATCGCCCGCCACCTGCCAGAGGCCGAGTCCGTTACGGCGCCCGCCCCAACAGGTGGCGAAGTGAAAACCCAGGCTTCCTGATATCGACTTATGAAACGGGGCGCACGAGACTACTGCCCGTTACCTTCTCGCGCCCTGAAACCATTACTTCATTCTGCAAGGCAATCACATGACCGACATTCAGAATAAGAACTACATCATTGCGCTGGACCAAGGCACCACCAGTTCGCGAGCGATCATTTTCGATCGTGACGCCAACGTGGTCTGCACCGCACAACGCGAGTTCCAACAGCACTACCCGCAAGCAGGCTGGGTTGAGCATGACCCGATGGAGATCTTCGCGACCCAAAGCGCGGTCATGGTTGAAGCCCTGGCTCAAGCCGGCCTGCATCATGACCAGGTCGCTGCCATTGGTATCACCAACCAGCGTGAAACCACCGTCGTCTGGGACAAAATCAGCGGCCGCCCGATCTACAACGCCATCGTGTGGCAGTGCCGCCGCAGCACCGAGATTTGCGAGCAGCTCAAGCGCGATGGCCACGAGCAATACATCAACGACACTACGGGCCTGGTAACTGACCCGTACTTCTCCGGCACCAAACTGAAATGGATCCTCGACAACGTCGAGGGCAGCCGTGAACGCGCGCGCAATGGCGAGTTGCTGTTCGGCACCATCGACAGCTGGCTGATCTGGAAATTTACCGGCGGCAAGACCCACGTCACCGACTACACCAACGCTTCGCGCACCATGCTCTTCAACATCCACACGCTGGAGTGGGATGCCAAGATGCTTGAAGTGTTGGATATTCCGCGAGAAATGCTGCCAGAAGTGAAGTCTTCTTCTGAAATCTATGGCCGCACCAAAAGCGGTATCGCCATCGGCGGTATTGCCGGTGATCAGCAAGCCGCACTGTTCGGCCAAATGTGCGTAGAGCCTGGACAGGCCAAGAATACCTACGGCACTGGCTGCTTCCTGCTGATGAACACCGGCACCAAGGCAGTCAAATCGAGCCACGGCATGTTGACCACCATTGCCTGCGGTCCAGGCGGCGAAGTGGCTTACGCTCTGGAAGGCGCGGTCTTCAACGGCGGTTCCACCGTTCAATGGTTGCGCGACGAGTTGAAAATCATCAACGACGCGCACGACACCGAATACTTCGCCAACAAGGTCAAAGACAGCAACGGTGTGTACCTGGTGCCTGCCTTCACTGGCCTCGGCGCACCTTACTGGGACCCGTATGCCCGTGGCGCACTGTTCGGCCTGACCCGTGGCGTGCGGGTCGACCACATCATTCGCGCAGCCCTTGAGTCGATTGCCTACCAAACCCGCGACGTCCTGGACGCCATGCAGCAAGACTCCGGCGAACGCCTCAAAGCACTGCGCGTTGATGGCGGTGCCGTGGCCAACAACTTCCTGATGCAGTTCCAGGCCGACATCCTTGGCACCATGGTTGAGCGCCCACAAATGCGTGAAACCACTGCCCTGGGCGCCGCTTATCTGGCCGGCCTCGCCTGCGGATTCTGGAGCAGCCTGGATGAGTTGCGCGGCAAGGCTCTTATTGAGCGCGAGTTCGAACCTCAGCTCGAAGAAGCCAGCAAAGAGAAGCTCTACGCCGGCTGGAAAAAAGCCGTGAGCCGTACCCGTGACTGGGAACCACACGAAGAAAGCAACTAAGCCTTAAGGCCAGAACTTCAAGTTAAGGCAGACAACGGGCGCTCTTGGCGCCCGTTGTCACATCTGCCCTCAAGGCACCTGCGTGTAGCAGACCGAGCATTCCTGCGGCATCATGGGCAAATTTTGCTTCGCCGCCCAAAGGAAACTCAATGAATCTGCCTCCACGCCAACAGCAGATCCTCGAACTCGTTCGCGAGCGCGGCTATGTCAGCATCGAGGAAATGGCTCAGTTGTTTGTCGTTACACCGCAGACCATCCGTCGCGACATCAATCAGTTAGCTGAAGCCGATCTGTTGCGTCGCTATCACGGTGGCGCCGCCTATGACTCCAGCGTCGAAAACACCGCCTACTCCATGCGCGCCGACCAGATGCGCGATGAAAAGCGCCGTATTGGCGAAGCCATCGCCGCGCAAATCCCAGATCACGCCTCGATCTTCATCAATATCGGAACAACCACCGAATCGATCGCCCGCGCGCTGCTGAATCACCACCACCTGAAAATCATCACCAACAACCTGCATGTCGCATCAATTCTGAGTGCCAAAGACGACTTTGAAGTGCTCATCGCCGGCGGTAACGTGCGTCGCGATGGCGGCATCGTGGGTCAGGCCAGCGTCGACTTTATCAACCAGTTCAAGTTCGATTTCGCACTGGTGGGCATTAGCGGTATTGATTCTGACGGCAGCTTGCTGGACTTCGACTATCAGGAAGTACGTGTTTCTCAAGCCATCATCGCCAACGCCCGCCAGGTGATTCTGGCAGCGGACTCCAGCAAATTCGGACGTAACGCAATGGTTCGCTTAGGCCCAATCACCCTGATTGATTGCCTGGTCACCGATCAGCCGCCAGTGCCCGAGTTGGCCCAACTGCTGGCGCAAAACAAAATCCGCCTGGAAGTGGTGTAAGCCTCAACACCTTCAGCCACAGCCGCAGGCTGCGATAAGCGCCGACGCACCTTCGCTGCTGAAAAGCGCGTCCCCGCAAGGCTCGATCGCAGCCTGCAGCAGGGGCGCAGGCTCTCTAATGTTCGAAAATCTTCCTTTACACCCTCTTCGATGAGTTTTTTCAATCGAAGGAGGCTGGCTGCGCGTGCATTTATCCGCTAAAATTTTCGAAAATGAACATTAATGTTCGAATTCAAATATGCGTAAAGAACGCGAGGCCTGCACATGTCACTGACCACCTTGCCTGCCACACCTCTCGCTGAGGTATACGACGTTGCCGTGATTGGCGGCGGGATTAACGGGGTCGGGATCGCGGCAGACGCGGCCGGCCGCGGCCTTTCAGTGTTCCTTTGCGAAAAAGACGACCTGGCCAGCCACACTTCGTCAGCCAGCAGCAAACTGATCCACGGCGGCCTGCGCTACCTTGAACATTACGAGTTCCGCTTGGTGCGTGAAGCATTGGCCGAACGGGAAGTGTTGCTGGCCAAAGCCCCGCACATTGTGAAACCGATGCGCTTTGTATTGCCTCATCGCCCGCACCTGCGCCCGGCGTGGATGATCCGTGCAGGTTTGTTCCTGTACGACAACCTGGGCAAACGCGAAAAGCTCGCAGGTTCGGTCAGCCTCAAGTTTGGCGCAAACAGCCCGTTGAAGCCTGAGATCACAAAAGGCTTTGAGTACTCCGATTGCTGGGTCGATGACGCCCGCCTTGTCGTACTCAACGCTATGGCAGCGCGGGAAAACGGTGCCCATGTCCACACGCAAACTCGCTGTACGGGTGCTCGCCGCAACGCTGGCTTGTGGGATCTGAACTTTGAACGCGCCGACGGCAGCCTGTTCTCGATCCGCGCCAGAGCCTTGGTAAATGCTGCCGGGCCTTGGGTTGCCAAGTTCATCAAAGATGACCTGAAACTGGACTCGCCATACGGCATCCGCCTGATTCAGGGCAGCCACTTGATCGTGCCTAAACTGTACGACGCACCGAACGCGTTCATCCTGCAGAACGAAGACCAGCGGATCGTGTTCACTATTCCGTACATGGACCAGTTCACCATCATCGGTACTACCGACCGCGAATACACCGGCGACCCGGCCAAGGTCAGCATTACCGAGGAAGAAACCGACTACTTGCTCAACGTGGTCAATGCCCACTTCAAACAGCAAGTCAGCCGTGCCGACATTCTTCGCACCTACTCGGGCGTACGTCCGCTGTGCAACGACGAGTCGGACAACCCGTCAGCCGTGACCCGTGATTACACCCTTGCCTTGTCAGGCACAGCGGGTGAAGCGCCATTGTTGTCCGTGTTCGGCGGCAAACTGACCACGTATCGCAAACTGGCCGAATCGGCCATGGCACAACTGACCCCATACTTCACTCAGATCAAACCAAGCTGGACCGCCACAGCCACCTTGCCGGGCGGTGAAAACATGACCACCCCTCAAGCCCTGAGTGCGGCCTTGGTCAGCAAACACAGCTGGCTCGATGCTGCCATTGCCAAACGCTGGGCAATTACCTACGGCAATCGCTCATGGCGCCTGCTGGATGGCGCACAAAGTCTAAGCGACATGGGCGAGCACATTGGCAGCGGCCTCTACAGCCGTGAAGTGGATTACCTGTGCAACCAGGAGTGGGCACTGGATGCGCAGGACATCCTGTGGCGCCGCACCAAGCTCGGCTTGTTCACCACCTGCGAAGAACAGGAACACTTGGCGCATTACATGGCCGGCCTAAACCTTAAACACCGCAAGGTGCAAGCGGCTTAAATGACGGCTACGTAGCCGCTGCCGTTGGCTGCGATAAGGGCTTTGGCTCTTAATGAAACAGGGCTGCTGCGCAGCCCAACGCAGCCTTCGGCAGCGGCTACAGGTTATTCCCTCACTCTTTATATTCGGTTTTCCGAACACCCAAGCCGCCATCAGTTCGGCTTTCCGGGCACGCCCCTCTACTTCCCCCTCGCCAAAAACATTTAAATCCTTATAAATCAATAAGTTGATCTAAAGCATCGTCTCTGGCACGACTCATGCTCTACACTCTGGGCCGAAAGCAAAACAGCGCACAAGCCTGTTGAGCTATTCGAAGTACACCAAGGGCTCGTGAACGGGCTCAAATAAAAAAAACAATGTCGAGGAAACATCGATGCGCATCGTTCCGCAACTTTTGAGCGCAGCAATCGCCGCAGCTCTGATTAGCACTCCAGTTTTTGCAGCCGAATTGACCGGCACACTGAAGAAAATCAAAGAATCCGGCACTATCACACTCGGTCATCGTGACTCCTCCATTCCGTTCTCCTACATCGCGGATGCTTCCGGCAAGCCGGTGGGTTACTCCCACGATATTCAACTGGCAATCGTTGAAGGGCTGAAAAAGCAACTCGACATGCCTGACCTGAAGGTCAAGTACAACCTGGTCACCTCCCAGACCCGTATCCCGCTGGTTCAGAACGGTACTGTCGACGTTGAGTGTGGTTCCACCACCAACAACGCTGAACGCGCTCAGCAAGTTGATTTCTCGGTCGGCATCTTCGAAATCGGTACCCGTCTGCTGTCCAAAGCAGACTCGACCTACAAAGACTTCGATGACCTGAAAGGCAAAAACGTCGTGACCACAGCGGGCACCACTTCAGAGCGCATCCTCAAGGCGATGAACGCTGATAAGCAGATGGGCATGAACGTCATTTCCGCGAAAGACCACGGCGAAGCTTTCCAGATGCTGGAATCGGGCCGCGCTGTCGCCTTCATGATGGACGACGCCCTGCTCGCCGGTGAAATGGCCAAGGCCAAGAAGCCTACTGACTGGGCCGTTACCGGTACGCCACAGTCGTACGAAATCTACGGCTGCATGGTGCGTAAAGACGACGCTCCCTTCAAAAAAGCCGTGGATGACGCGATCGTTGCGACCTACAAGTCTGGCGACATCACCAAAATCTACGGCAAATGGTTCCAGTCCCCGATTCCACCCAAAGGCCTGAACCTGAACTTCCCGATGAGCGACCAACTTAAAGAGCTGATCGCCAACCCAACCGACAAACCAGCGCCTGACGTCAAAATCTGATTTTTGACGAGCCCCCGAGCGTGAATGACCACGCTCGGGCGCTTTGATCAGCTGCTGTACTGGCTTCTTATTGCTTCACTGAGCACTCGAACCGCTGGTTGTCGAGCGGTCACGTGTGCCCGACTGCACTGTCGGTGAGAACGGATTCCCTGAAGCAAGTGCTTGTCTATAGACCCATCTGAGGGGAGACCCTACATGAATTACAACTGGGACTGGAGCGTGTTCTTCAAGTCCACTGGCATAGGCAGCGAGACGTATCTCGACTGGTTTATTTCCGGACTGGGCTGGACCATCGCGATTGCTGTTGTCGCCTGGATTGTCGCGCTGATACTGGGTTCGCTGCTGGGCGTGATGCGCACCCTGCCGAACCGTTTTCTCTCGGGTATCGCCACGGTCTACGTGGAAATTTTCCGTAACGTGCCCCTGCTGGTACAGCTGTTTATGTGGTACTTCCTGGTACCCGACCTGCTGCCACAAAACCTGCAGGACTGGTACAAACAAGACCTCAACCCGACCACCTCGGCTTACCTGAGCGTTGTCGTGTGCCTGGGCCTGTTTACCGCTGCCAGGGTGTGTGAACAGGTGCGTACGGGGATCGAAGCACTGCCCCGAGGCCAGGAAGCCGCGGCCCGTGCCATGGGTTTCAAGCTGCCGCAAATTTACTGGAACGTGCTGCTGCCCCAGGCTTACCGCATCATCATTCCACCGCTCACCTCCGAATTCCTCAACGTGTTCAAGAACTCCTCCGTGGCTTCCTTGATCGGTTTGATGGAACTGCTGGCACAGACCAAACAGACGGCCGAGTTTTCCGCCAATCTGTTTGAAGCCTTCACCCTGGCCACCTTGATCTACTTCACCTTGAACATGAGCCTTATGCTGCTGATGCGTCTGGTCGAGAAGAAAGTCGCAGTGCCTGGCCTGATGTCTCTGGGGGGCAAATAATGGACTTCTTCGATTTCAGCGGTATTGTTCCTGCCCTGCCGGGTCTGTGGAACGGCATGATCATGACCTTGAAACTCATGGTTCTCGGGGTTTTAGGAGGCGTTGCACTCGGCACAGTGCTGGCGTTGATGCGCTTGTCGTCCAGCAAGTGGATGGCCAATCTGGCCGGCGCTTACGTGAACTACTTCCGCTCGATCCCACTGCTGCTGGTGATTACCTGGTTCTACCTGGCAGTGCCGTTTGTACTGCGCTGGATCACCGGCGAAGACACCCCGATCGGTGCGTTCGAGTCGTGCATGGTGGCCTTCGTGATGTTCGAAGCCGCTTACTTCTGTGAGATCGTGCGGGCTGGCGTACAAGCCATTCCAAAAGGCCAGATGGGCGCCGCCAAAGCGCTGGGCATGAGCTACGGCCAGGCCATGCGCCTGATCATCCTGCCTCAGGCATTTCGCAAAATGACCCCGTTGCTGCTGCAACAAAGCATTATTTTGTTCCAGGACACCTCGCTGGTTTATACCGTTGGCCTGGTTGACTTCCTCAATGCTTCGCGCTCCAGTGGCGACATCATCGGCCGCTCCAATGAGTTCCTGATTTTCGCCGGTCTGGTGTATTTCATCATCAGCTTTTCCGCCTCGCTGCTGGTCAAGCGTCTGCAAAAAAGGTTTGCCGTATGATCTCGATCAAGAACATCAACAAGTGGTACGGGGACTTCCAGGTACTGACCGATTGCAGTACCGAAGTTAAAAAGGGCGAAGTGGTTGTGGTCTGCGGCCCATCGGGCTCGGGTAAATCGACCCTGATCAAGTGCGTCAACGCCCTCGAACCGTTCCAGAAAGGCGACATCGTGGTCGACGGCACATCAATTGCCGACCCGAAGACCAACCTGCCAAAACTGCGCTCGCGCGTCGGCATGGTGTTCCAGCATTTCGAACTGTTCCCGCATATGACCATCACCGAGAACCTGACCATTGCGCAGATCAAGGTGTTGGGCCGCAGCAAGGAAGAAGCCACCAAAAAAGGCCTCGAACTGCTTGAGCGCGTAGGTCTGTCGGCTCATGCCCATAAACACCCTGGCCAGCTTTCGGGCGGTCAGCAGCAGCGTGTAGCCATTGCCCGCGCGTTGGCCATGGACCCGATCGTCATGCTGTTCGACGAACCGACCTCGGCACTCGATCCAGAAATGGTTAACGAAGTACTCGACGTGATGGTGCAACTGGCCCACGAAGGCATGACCATGATGTGCGTGACCCACGAAATGGGTTTTGCGCGCAAGGTTGCCAACCGAGTGATCTTTATGGACCAGGGCAAAATCGTCGAAGACTGTGAGAAAGAAGAGTTCTTTGGTGATGTAACCGCTCGTTCCGAGCGCGCACAACACTTCCTCGCCAAAATCCTGCAGCACTAAAGCGCAAAAACCTGTAGCCGCTGCCGCAGGCTGCGATAAGGGCCAAAGGACCTTCGCTTTTAACAAAGCCGGGGCTGCTAAGCAGCCCATCGCAGCCTGCGGCAGCAGCAACACGTTTCGTAATACCCTTACCGCGCAGTGGTTGACCCAAGGCATCTGTGATGAAATGCGACCCCAATCTTTATCGCGGTGCCCCGCCCTCACTTGCCGTGAAACCTCGCTTGCTACGCCATCTGCTGCTGCCTCCACTGATCATCTTGCTGACGATCGGTCTAGGCTATGCCGGCTATCGCATCAGTGAGCACTTTGGCATTCGCACGCTCAACGAAAGCGGTGAACGTCAGCTTGAGTTGCATGCTCGCACCGTCGAAAGCGAACTCAGCAAATACACCTACCTGCCCAGCTTGCTCGAGCTGGAATCCAGTGTTTCGCAATTACTGGCGGATCCGTCCGCGCAAAACCGGGTCACCGTCAATCAATACCTCGAAGGCCTTAACCGCCGCAGCCGCAGTCGGGCAATCTACGTGCTCGACACCACAGGCCGGGTCGTGGCCACCAGTAACTGGCGCGACACCGACAGTTACCTGGGTGAAGACCTGTCTTTCCGTGCCTACTTTCAGGACGCCGTGCGTGGCCAGCCCGGACGTTTCTACGGTATCGGCAGTACCACCGGCGAGCCGGGCTACTACCTGGCTCACGGCCTCGAAGAGCAAGGCAAGATCATTGGTGTCGCGGTGATTAAAGTCCGTCTTGAAGCCCTTGAAGAACGCTGGCAACGTGCCCGCCTCGAAGCGTATGTGAGCGATGAGAACGGCATCATTATTCTGTCCAGCGACCCGAGCAGACGGCTCAAGTCTGTACGTCCGTTGACCGCTGACATCAAAGAGCGGCTGGCGCGCAGCCTGCAGTACTACTGGTGGCCGCTCATTGAACTGCAACCCCTTGCCAGCGAGCAATTGGGCGAAGGCACCGAAAAAGTCACGTTCGCGGCCAATCCAGGGGACGAGAGCGATGACAAGGAAGTCAGTTATCTGGCCCAGACTCGCCGGCTGAACGACACCCCATGGGACATCACCTTACTCACGCCCCTGCAGGATTTACGTCGCGAAGCGGCCAACCAAGGGATGTTGGCGGCGGTAGCCTTTGCTCTGCTGGCGTTTCTGCTGATTGCCTGGAACGAGCGACGCAAAGTGATCGCCACTCGATTGGCCGCACGTGAAGCGCTGCAAGCGGCCAATAACCAGCTGGAACGCAAAATCACCGAACGCACCGCGCATTTGCGCGCCAGCAACGAGCGCCTCAAAGACCAGATTCGCGAGCGCCGCCAGGCTGAAGACACCCTGCGCCTTGCCCAGGACGAACTGGTGCAGGCCGGCAAACTGGCGGCCATCGGTCAAATGTCTACCAGCATCGCCCACGAGTTGAATCAGCCTCTGGCCGCCTTGCGCACACTGTCCGGCAATACCGTGCGCTTCCTGGAGCGTGGCGACCTGAAAGTGGCCGCAGACAACCTCAGCACCATTAATAACCTGGTCGACCGCATGGGCCGTATCACCGCTAACCTGCGCTCGTTTGCGCGACGTGGCGACGATCACGGCCAGGCAAGTCTGGGCAAAGCGGTCGATGCGGTACTGCAGTTACTCGCCAGCCAACTCGACGCGTCTGGCGTGCAATTGCAGCGCGACCTCAGCGACGTTGGACTCAAGATCGACCAAACCCGGCTTGAGCAAATTCTGGTCAACCTGATCAGTAACGCGCTGGACGCCATGCATGGTCAGCCAACAACCCCACAGTTGTGGCTTGAAGGCGAACACAGCGAAGGCAAATACCGCCTGCGCGTGCGCGACAACGGCCCCGGTATCAACCCGCAAAACCGTAAGCATCTGTTTGAACCGTTCTTCACCACCAAACCCGGCGAACAAGGCCTGGGCCTGGGCCTGACCCTGTCTGCCAGCCTGGCGGCGGCCGCTGGCGGCAGCCTCAGCGTCGAGTTTCCGCAGGCCGGTGGTGTTGCGTTTGTCCTCCTTTTACCGCTGGTGCAACCCGCTAAGGCCGAGCCGATATGAACCACGAGCTGACCGTCCTGATTGTCGAAGACGACCCCCATGTCCTGCTCGGATGCCAACAGGCGCTCGCGCTGGAAGACATTCACAGCGAAGGCGTGAGCAGCGCCGAACAGGCGCTGGCCTTGGTCGGGGACAACTATCCCGGCATCGTCATCAGTGACATTCGTTTACCGGGGATTGATGGCCTGGAGTTGCTCAAACGCCTCAAGGCCCGCGATCGCAGCCTACCGGTGGTACTGATTACCGGGCACGGCGATATTTCCATGGCTGTGGGCGCGATGCGTGATGGCGCTTATGACTTCATGGAAAAACCCTTTTCTCCCGAGCGGCTGGTCGAAGTGGCACGCCGGGCGCTGGAACAACGCAGCCTGGCCCGTGAAGTCTGGTCGCTGCGTCGGCAACTGGCCGAACGCGACTCCCTTGAAGGCCGCATCATTGGCCGCTCGCCGGCCATGCAGCAATTGCGCGAATTGATCGCTAACGTCGCCGATACCTCGGCCAACGTGCTGATTGAAGGCGAAACCGGTACCGGTAAAGAGCTAGTGGCCCGTTGCCTGCACGACTTCAGCCGCCGTCAGCCCCAGCAGTTCGTCGCGCTCAACTGCGGCGGGTTACCGGAAAACCTGTTTGAAAGTGAAATCTTCGGCCACGAGGCCAACGCCTTCACCGGGGCGGGCAAGCGTCGGATCGGCAAAATCGAGCATGCCCACGGTGGCACATTGTTTCTCGACGAAGTCGAAAGCATGCCGCTCAACTTGCAAATCAAACTGCTGCGCGTCTTGCAAGAGCGCACGCTGGAGCGCCTGGGCTCCAACCAAAGCATCGACGTGGACTGTCGGGTGATTGCAGCCACCAAATCCGATCTCGACCAACTGAGCAAGGCCAGCCAGTTCCGCAGCGACCTGTATTACCGCTTGAACGTGGTGACCCTCGAACTGCCGCCTTTGCGCGAGCGTCGCGAAGACATCCTGCAATTATTCGAATACTTCCTGCAGCAGTCGTCCCTGCGCTTCGACCGCACGGCGCCCGAGCTGGACAACCAGACCCTGTCCAACCTCATGAGCCATGACTGGCCGGGCAACGTACGTGAACTGCGCAATGTGGCCGAGCGCTTTGCCTTGGGCTTGCCCGCGTTTAAAAAAGCCGGCAGCAACGCGTCGCAAGGGCTGGGCTTTTCAGAAGCGGTAGAAGCCTTCGAGCGCCACCTGCTCAACGATGCGTTGCAACGCAGCGGCGGCAACCTGACCCAGGCCAGCCAGGAGTTGGGCATGGCCAAGACCACACTCTTCGATAAAGTTAAAAAATACGGGCTCACTCACTGATGGATCTGATACTTAAAGCGGCTCTGGGCGCTGGTGTGGTGATCATTCTGGCGATGCTGGCAAAAACCAAAAACTATTACATCGCAGGGTTGGTCCCGCTGTTCCCGACTTTTGCCCTGATTGCACATTACATCGTCGGCAAAGGGCGTTCCGTCGACGACCTGAAAACCACGATTGTGTTCGGTATGTGGTCGATCATCCCCTACTTCGTCTACCTCGCGACGCTGTATGTGCTGGTTGATCGGTTGCGGCTCGAAGCCTCGTTGGCGCTGGCAGCGCTGGCATGGTTGATGGCTGCGACCGTACTGGTCAGCGTCTGGGTACGCCTGCACGGATAGCCCCACACGCTCCTACCGTAATCAGACAACAGGCACGCGCCTTGCATTTACCCCTTAAAGCCCGCCAGGCCTGGTTCGGCGGCGACTAAATGGGGTAAATAGCACGTTGAATATTCTCGATCTCGATCATAGCCTGACCGCTCAGGCGCCTATTGCGCAGCGGCTGGTCGATGGCCGCGCTACACGTCTCGACTTGCTGGAGTTGGGCCCAAAACTGCGCCTGTGGTCCACCGAACGCAACTATCAGCGCTTCGCTAAAAGTCTGCTGCAACGAGCGAAAAAGCCTGCAGACAAACCTGAATTGTTCTTCATTGGTTCCGGCGACTATCACCATTTAACCCCGGCGCTATTGACCGATCTGCCCGAGGCAGTGACGTTGATTCACTTCGACAACCACCCCGACTGGGTCCGCTTTGCACCCCGCCGTCACTGCGGTTCGTGGGTCAATCGCGCACTCAAACTGCCGAACATCAAACGCATCATCACCCTCGGCCCGTGCAGTGATGACCTGCAGAGCCCGCAGTTGAAGGGCGGTAACTTGGGCGCTCTGCGCCGCGGCGACTTGCAGCTATTTCCGTGGCAACACGCCCCCACCAAAGTCTGGGGCCGGATCGGCGATGGTCCTGGCCATGAGCAACACGAAAACCTTCTGCACTGGCACAACCTGTCCGAACAGGACTGGCCGAGCTTTATCGATCAGCTGATCCTGGGCCTGCCTACAGAAGCGATATGGATCACTATCGACAAAGACGTCCTGGCCAGTGAAGACGCCGCCACCAACTGGGATCAAGGCGGCATGCGCCTCACCCACCTGCTGCACGCCATCCGCGCTCTGGCCGCCCGTAAACGTGTGCTGGGCATCGATGTGTGCGGCGAGTTTGCCAAGGCGCCCCACAGCAACTTGCTAAAACGCTGGGAAGCCAAATCCGACCAACCGCCGCCCCAGCGCTGGAGCGACGCCGACCTGTTGCGCAACTGCGACACCAACGAGGCGCTGATTTCGCTGTTTGAGGAGCTGTTCCCGTGACCCTGATTGTCATTGTGCTGGTGGCGTTCTCCATCGTGCTCGATGTGATCGGCCAGCTGTGTTTCAAGAGTGGCCTCGACCGCTTGCCCGAGCTTGAAGGCGGCTTTCGCCTTAATGCCTTTTGGGGGCAGGTGTTTAACGCACCGATGCTCTGGGCCGGGATCGGCGCGTATGTGATCGAGTTTTTCGTCTGGCTTGAAGCCCTGTCACGCGCCCCCTTGAGCCTGCTTTTTCCGGCCGCGGCGCTGGCGTATTGCGGCGTGGTCTTCGCCGGCAAAGTGTTCCTCGGTGAGCATGTCAGCCGTCGGCGCTGGATGGGCACACTGGTGATTACCCTCGGCGTGATGCTGGTCTGCATCGCCGGGGCTTGAGGAGATGAACCATGGGTAACACTAAAACGCTGAACAGCACACCCAGCGGCTGGCTGCACGGTCGCTTGGGCACTGTTGTGCTGTGGGCGCTGCTGATCGCCCTTGAAAGCGGCGGACAAATTGCCACCAAAGTCGGCGGCGATCAATTGGGCCAGATGGACTTCACCCTGCAATGGTTACAGGCAGTGATGCTCAATCCGGGGGTTTGGGTCGCGATTGCCTGCTACATCGGCGCGTTTTTCGTATGGATGCTGATTTTGCGCCGCAGCAGCCTGTCACTGGCCTTTCCGCTGAGCTCGCTGGTGTTTGTGGGGGTTTTGCTGGGGTCATGGCTGGGGCTGGGCGAACACATCAGCGCCCTGCACTGGGTGGGCGTGGCAGTGATTATTGGCGGAATTGCATTGCTGGCAGAGGGTGAGCCGCAGCACTGATCGTTAAAATACAGCACACTTTGTAGCCACTGACGAGGCACGAAGGCTACGATGCGGGACCGCTGTCTGGAGCTCGCTTCGCAACCTATCGCAGCCTCGTGCCTCGTCCGCAGCTACAGCGTTTCATGCCGGCAATGGTTAAAACTTATAGCTCACGGCTGTTTGTACCGTGCCTTGGTTCACATCACCCAACTCTTTAACAATGCTGCTGTCGGCGGCAGAACCTACGAGGTGTACCCAGCTCGCGCTGGCCACCAGCGACCAATGCTCAGCCAGCGGAAATTCAACGTTCTGGGTCAGGGTCACGTTCTGAAAACCGCCACTGGCGTTGTACCGAGAGATCCCCGAAGCCTGGGCTTGGGCTTCGCTCACGCCAAAGAACGTCGACATTTGCCGGCCATCAGCGAAGTGCGCCGCCAACTGGCTGCTGCCGGTAATCCCCAGCCCCAGCGGATAACCCAGTTCCCCCCCAACCTGTCCCAGCACGCCGCCCTGCCCGCCCGCAGCGCCTACGGCCTGACCGACTTGTGCATACACACGCCAGAAATCAGCCGGGCTGTATTGCACAAAACCGCCGAGCTGCGCCATGTCTGACACATCACGCAAACCGCGCAACGAGCCATTGGCGTTCCGACCCGGCAAGTAGTTGATAAACGGCCCGGCCGTCCAACCATCAGCATTGAGCGCGCTCCAGGTCAGACCATCGTCGGTATTGAGGCTAACATCGCCCCAGTCCACATCGAAGTACGGTAACGGCACAGTCTGATAGCGGCTGCCACTCGGGTCGTACGGCTGATAACCCACCCCGACACCCACTTCTCCGCTGGGGCCGTCCGCTGCGTGCGCAGCCGCACCGACGCTCAACAAAGTGAGCAGCAAAAATGCAGGTAATGGCGTTTTCATGACACGGGCTCCATAAAAATTCATGCGCGCATCAATCTCTTTTTTAGCCGCACGACGCAAGCACTGATGTTGTTTGTAGCGAGCTACAAAAATTGTAGCTCGCACAGCCAGATTGTCCTTAAACAGCGACCAAAGCCCCAGCCAGCAGAGCGTTTTCAAGTTGGCACAGTCAATGCAATCACCTGTTTATGCGCAAAGTGCGCCTCTCCTCAACAGGACAATGCAGATGATGCAATGGCATATCGTGTGTGATTTCGACGGGACCATTACCCGTACCGACGTCATCGACAACATTCTTCAACGCTTCGCCGACCCAAGCTGGGAGACGATCGAAGAACAATGGGTGCAAGGTGAAATCGGTTCGCGTGAATGCCTGAGCCGCCAGCTGTCGCTGGTCAAAGCCTCACCAGCTGAGTTGCTGGCCTATTTCGACACCGTTGAGATTGACCCGGACTTTCCGGATTTCGTTGATCACGTCATCAGCCTTGGCGCTTCCATTGAGGTGGTCAGCGATGGCATCGAGCAAGGCATCGCCCGCATTCTGGCCCGCCACTACGTGACCCTGCTGCCGATCCTCGCCAACCGTTTGCGTCAGGTCGACCAGAACAGCTGGCGCATCGATTTCCCATACTCCAGCGACGCCTGCCGTGCGGCCTCCGGCAACTGCAAATGCAAGTCCACCCCCAGCGGCAAACGCGTACTGGTGATTGGTGATGGCCGCTCCGACATGTGCGTGGCGTCCAGCGCCGACTTCGTATTCGCCAAAGACAGCCTGGCCGAACACTGCGAACGCAACGGCATCCCGTACGCGCGCTTCGACACTTTCGCCGAACTCCCGGCCTTGCTCGCCAAATTGCCAAGCAATGCCGCTAACGCACCTCATTATTCTCGTGACCAGCAGGAACTCTTCAATCATGTCTGATATCCGAATCGCTACCCCTGAAGACCAAGTTCTTCTGGAAAAAGAAGCTAAGTACTGCTCATACGGCGACACCGTTCACTACATCGAACCACCGCGTATTTTCAGCCGCTGCGAAGGCTCTTACGTCTGGGACACCGAAGACCAAGCCTACCTCGACCTGCAAATGTGGTACTCGGCCGTTAACTTCGGTTACTCAAACCCACGGCTGAACAACGCCCTGAAACAACAGATCGACACCCTGCCGCAGATTGCCAGCCAATACCTGCACAAAGGCAAGATCGAGCTGTCGGAGCGCATCGCCGTCGACGCTAAAAACAAGTTTGGCCTCGACGGTCGCGTGCATTTCAACGTCGGCGGTTCGCAGTCCATTGAAGACTCGCTGAAAGTGGTCCGTAATGCCACCAACGGCAAAAGCCTGATGTTCGCCTTCGAAGGCGGCTACCACGGCCGTACGCTGGGTGCGTCCTCGATCACCTCGAGCTACCGCTACCGTCGCCGCTACGGCCACTTCGGCGAGCGCGCCAACTTCATCCCGTTCCCGTACCACTTTCGCGGCCCCAAAGGCATGACCAAAGAAGAATACGGCAGCCACTGCGTACAGCAATTCGCCCGTCTGTTCGAAACGGAATACAACGGCGTGTGGGACCCGAAAGTCGGTCAAAGCGAATACGCCGCGTTTTACGTGGAGCCGATCCAGGGCACCGGCGGCTACGTGATTCCACCGATGAATTTCTACAGCGAACTCAAGCAAGTGCTGGATCAACACGGCATTTTGATGGTGGTCGACGAAATCCAGATGGGCTTCTGGCGTACCGGCAAGCTGTGGTCGATTGAACACTTCGACGTCAAACCCGATGTGATCGTGTTCGGCAAGGCGCTGACCAACGGCCTCAACCCGCTGGGCGGCATCTGGGCCCGCGAAGAACTGATCAACCCGAAGGTGTTCCCGCCGGGTTCGACTCACTCCACTTTCGCCTCCAATCCGCTGGGCACCGCAGTGGGTCTGGAAATGTTCAAGATGACCAGCGAAATCGACTACGGCGCGATGGTCATGAAAAAGGGCAAATACTTCCTGGAAGGCCTCAAAGACCTGCAGAAACGCTACCCGATCATCGGCGACGTCGATGGCTTGGGCCTGGCACTGCGCTGTGAAATCTGTGGTCCGGACGGTTTCACCCCAGACAAGGCAACCCTGGACTACATGGTTGAGGAAGGCATGAAGGGCGACATCGAAATCGACGGCAAGCGTCTGGGTCTGATTCTGGACGTGGGCGGCTACTACAAAAACGTGATCACCTTGGCCCCGTCGCTGGAAATCAGCTACGCCGAAATCGACTTGGGCATCGCCCTGCTCGACCGCCTGCTGCATCGGGCGATGAAACGGTGAACGCGGCCGCTTTCACCACAGGTGATATAAATCTGGGAGAAGGCGACGCCGGGTTCGTTCTCGGCACGGGTGAGGTCGGGATTCTGTTGATCCACGGCCTCACGGGCACCCCGACCGAATTGCGTCGGGTGGCCCAGGGCTTGGCCAAGGACGGTACGTGCACGGTGTACGTACCGACCCTGGCCGGGCACTGCGGTGACAACAGCGACCTGCAAGCCACCGGCTGGCAAGACTGGTACGAAGGCGTGCGCAAAACCTTCGCCGGCATTCGCCAACGTCATCAACAGGTGTTCGTCGGCGGTTTGTCGATGGGCGCGGTGATGTCCATGTACGTGGCCAGCGAGCACCCCGGCCAAGTGGCAGGCTTGCTGATGTACTCCACCACCCTGCGGTATGACGGCTGGAGCATCAACAAACTGGCGTTCATGACCCCGCTGCTGATGAAAATCCCGGGCGGTGTACACCTTTGCAGCTTTGAAGAAAAACCGCCCTACGGCATCAAAAACGAGCGCTTGCGGGCGATTGTCGAGCGCCAGATGAAAGCCGGCGAAAGCAGTAATGCCGGGCTGTTGACGATGGAAGGCGTGACCGTGCGCGAACTGCACCGGATGAACGCAGTGGTGAAAAAGCGCATGCCGTCGATCACCACACCCGCCCTCGTGCTGCACTCCATCGAAGACGACATCACCAGTCGCTGGAACGCCGATTATGTCGAACGTCATCTCGCCGGCCCAGTGACCAAAGTGCTGCTCGACAACTGCTACCACATGATCACGGTCGACCTGCAATACCGCCGCGTGATTGAACTCAGCGACGCTTTCGTGAAAAACAACAGCAGCATTTCGCAGCACACCATTGAGTATTTGCAACAAGCCTGACCCCAAGGACGCCCCATGATTACAGCCCACGCCTTTTCATCAATCCTGGCCATCGAACGCGAGGCCTGGAATGACTGCTTTCCAGATGCTCTGGAGGATTGGGACTACATCATGGCGGTCGAAAAAGCCGGCATTGAGGACTTCGAATGGCGTTACCTGACGCTGTTCGACGGCCCGACACTGATGGCCGTCGCCACCGCATTTACCACCGGCTATCGCCTCGACACGACCGTTCAGGGCATCGGCAAGCGCTTTACCGAACACCTTTACCGCGTGCTGCCAGGGTTGATGCAGTTACCGCTCTACGCCATCGGCTCTCCGGTGACAGAACAATGCAGCGCGGGCATCGCCAGCCATGTGGCGGCGTCACAACGCCCGGCGCTGCTGGCCCAATTACTGACATTGGCACACAACGACGCCGCCCAACTGGGCATCGGCCTGATTGCCGTCAAAGACGTGCCCAGCCACGATGATGACTGGACACGAAGCTGCAAGGCCGCGGGTTTTCAGTCGATGCCGAGCCTGCCCAGCGCGATGCTGCCGGTCCCCTTTGGCTCGGTTGACGGCTACCTCGGCTCACTGGGTAAATCCACGCGCAAAGACATGCGCCGCAAACTCCGCGCGCCTGAACCACGCGTGGAATGGCGTAACAATATTGACGACGTTCTGCCCGAAGTCATGCGCCTGTACGAAGCCACGCTGGCGCGCAGTGATTTGCAGTTCGAGCGCTTACCACCCGCCTACTTCACCGGTATCCTGCAGCAATTGGGTAACCGTGCGGTATGCGTGTTGTATTGGGCCGGCGAGCAACTGGTGGCATTCAACCTGGTGCTGATCGACGAGCATCGGCTGATCGACAAATTTTTTGGCCACGACTTTGAACTCAGCCGTAAGTACAACTTGTACTTCAGAAGCT
The DNA here is from genome assembly GCF_044762555.1 of Pseudomonas sp. NPDC096917. NCBI lineage: Bacteria > Pseudomonadati > Pseudomonadota > Gammaproteobacteria > Pseudomonadales > Pseudomonadaceae > Pseudomonas > Pseudomonas sp. NPDC096917. The sequence continues at coordinate 23,296 of NZ_JBIWEO010000014.1, forward strand.
GGGTTGTGAATGTCGACTACTGTATTCGTCACAACATTGCGCTATACGAATGCGGTCAGGCCGGATACGCCAGCAAAATTCGTTTGGGGTGTACCTTTCAGAGCAACACGCTGTTTTTCCGCCACCGCAACCGGTTGCTCAACAGCGCGCTCAAACTGGTCAAACTGTTGATCCGACCTGACCGCCATGACCCCGCTCTGGCCGCAGCGATAAGCGAGTATTAATGCCCATCACGCCTGACTCATCGCGCAAGCCCCCGCCGTTCAAAGTCTCGCGCTGGACGGTACAGCGCAAGCTGGTACTGGCTTTTTGGCTGGTCAGCGTCATCCCGACCATGATCGCTGCCGAACTGGCTGCCACCACCCTGTCGCAGATTTTCGACAGCAACGTGCGGGTCTGGCTGCAAGAGTCGACCAAGATCGTCAAAGACGAAATCAGCGAGATCCTCCAGGAAAACGCCCGGGTGGCCAAACTGTTCCTGCAATACACCCATCCGCCGTCGTCAACCAAAGCCATTCGCCATGACAAGCTCACCGCCGACATCGCCGATGCGATGGGCATCGACGTGGTGGCGTTGATTCGCAACAGCGATCACAAAGTGGTGTTCAGCACCGCCAGCGACAACATCGTCGACCAGATCAGCCTGGCACCCAACGCCGTCCTGCAAACCATCAACGTTGGCGGGGTTCCTACCGGCACAGTGGTTTCGACTTTTCCTACGACTCAAGATGACACGGACTACCAATTGCTGGTCGCGACCTATATGGACAGCAGCTTCCTGACCAGCGTCGCCGATGTGCATTCCCTCGACCTGCGGCTGTACCTGTCCAACGCCAATGGTTTTGCCGAGATTTTTTCCAGCCAGCATTTCGATGACCGCCAACTGGTGTTGCCGCATGGCATTGAACAGACCTTGCGCACGACCAAACTGCCCAGCGAGCAGTTCACCAGCCGCTACAGCGGTTTGTACTGGCCGATCATGAACGACGCCGGCGAGCTGCAAGGCGTGATTTACAGCGGCCTGTTGCGCCACACCAGTCTCGTGGGGCTGGTTAACCAGACCAACTTATTTGCGTTGATTTTTCTACTCAGCTCGCTGCTGTCACTGACCGTTGGCTGGCTGGTGTCCGAGCGTCTGACACGGCCGCTGCGCGCGCTCTCAGAAGGGGTACGCGCCGTGACCGCCGGGGATTACAGCCAGCGCGTGGGCGTTTCTGGGCACGACGAACTGGCCGAGCTGAGCAGCACCTTTAACCACATGACCGTGCGGCTCGGCGAGTTGCATCATCTCGAAGCCCAGTTGCGTCGACGCGACCGCCTGCACGCACTGGGCGAAGTTGCCATGGGCTTGGCCCACGAGATCCGCAACCCACTGGGCATCATCAAAACCGCGACCCAGTTATTGCATCGCCGGGCCGACCTTGGCGAGACCGACAGACGCCATCTCGAATACGTGGTCAGTGAAGTTACCCGCATCAACGAGCTGATCACCGACTTTCTCGACTTCGCCAAACCCAGCGCCCCCATTCGCTCACAGCAGCCAGCGCTGCCGTTGGTCGAGGACATTCTGGGTTTCTGCGAGCCAGAGCTTAAAAGCCACAACATCAAGGCACAGATCGACGATCAGGCACCGGGGGCAACTCTGTACGCCGATACCCGGCAGTTGAAACAGGCCTGCCTGAACCTGATCCTCAATGCCATCGACGCGATGCCCGAGGGTGGGCACCTGACATTGCGTATTACCCGCGATGACCGCGGTGATACTGTACTGAGCATTATCGATACAGGCCAAGGCATTGAACCTGACATGATCGAACGCATTTTCACCCCTTTTGTGACCACCAAAGCGTCGGGGACGGGCCTGGGCCTGCCCAAGGTTTACTCGATTATGGAAAACCACGATGGACGCGTTGAGTGCGTCAGCGAAAAAGACGCCGGGACCACTTTCAACTTGTATATCCCGGCCCACGGAGGGGATGAGTCATGAGTCATAACGTGCTGGTTGTCGACGATGAGCCAAAACTGTGCGACTTGCTCAGCTCGGCACTGACCCAGAACGATGTGCACGTTTTCACCGCGGGCAACGGCCTGCAAGCCCTGGCAGTGCTGGAGCAGGAAGACATCGACCTGGTAATCAGCGACTGGCGCATGCCTGGTATGGACGGCCCGCAGTTGCTGGCCGAGGTTAAACTGCGCTACCCGCAATTACCGGTGATCGTGATGACGGCCTACAGCACCGTCAAAAACGCCGTGCAGTCGATGCGCAACGGCGCCTACGACTACATCGCCAAACCGTTCGACATCGACGAACTGGACATCACCGTCACCAAGGCCCTGCAGTTTCGCGACATCGTGCGCGATAACGCCCGCATGCGCGCCGAACTCGACGAACATCAGCACATTGAAAGCCTGGTGGGTGAAAGCCCGAGTTTTCGCCGCGTACTGAACGCCATCGAATCGGTGCGTGACAGCAACGCCACCATCCTGCTTACCGGCGAGAGCGGCACCGGTAAAGAGATGGTCGCCCGCGCCATCCACAAACATGGCAGCCGCGCCGACAAGCCATTTGTCGCGGTCAACTGTGCGGCGATTCCTGAAGGGCTACTCGAAAGCGAGATGTTTGGCCATCGCAAAGGTGCATTCACCGGGGCCGTGGCGGATCGCGTCGGGCGCTTTATGCAGGCCGACAAGGGCACGCTGTTTCTTGATGAAGTGGGCGATATGCCATTGGCACTGCAGGCCAAGATCTTACGTGCGTTGCAAGAACGGGTGATTGAGCCGGTGGGCGACCCGCGTGAACGTAAAGTCGATGTGCGGGTGATCGCCGCGACCAACAAGAACTTGCTTGAAGCGGTGGCCAACAAAGAGTTTCGCGAAGACCTGTACTACCGCTTGAATGTCTTCCCGATTCCGCTGCCCGCCCTGCGCGAACGTGTAGAAGACATCGCACCGCTGGCGCGGCACTTTGCCCATAACCTGGGGGCAACGGCGGGTAAACGGATCAGCGGTTTCAGCCCTAGCGCCCTTCAAGCGATGGTTGAATACACTTGGCCGGGCAATATTCGTGAACTGCAAAACTGCGTAGAACGCGCCACCATTGTGGCCAACAGCAGCACGATCGAAGACAGCGATTTGCCGCCGTATCTGTTCAGCGCCCAACCGTTGCAGAGCAACCGCTTGCTGACACCCGACGTGAGCGTACCGCCCGACCTCGAAGCCGCGTTGGCTGAAGTTGAAAAGGCCTACATCCTGGCAGCCTTGCAACAAGCGCAAGGGGTTCAGGCTGCGGCGGCACAGTTGATTGGTATTTCAGAAAGAAGCTTCTGGTATCGACTGAAAAAGCTCGACATCCATGTCGATAAAATCGTCAGGTGAACCTGACAGCGGCAAGTGACAAGCAGCAAGCCGCAGGTTTAAAAAACACCAGTCGCTTGGAGCTTGTGGCTTGCCGCTCGTGGCGCGCTACGCCCTCAGTTGCCGGGCCGCCGCGACCATGTTCACCAGGGCCGCTTCGGTCTCTGGCCAGCTTCGGGTTTTGAGGCCGCAGTCAGGGTTGACCCACAGCCGCTCAGCAGGGATGCGCTTGGCCGCCTTGGCCAGCAACTTCACCATTTCAGCCGTGTCCGGCACACGTGGCGAGTGAATGTCGTACACACCCGGGCCAATGTCGTTCGGGTAGTCGAACGCTTCAAAGGCGTCGAGCAATTGCATGTCTGAACGCGAGGTTTCGATGGTGATGACATCCGCATCCATCTGGGCAATCGACTTGATCACGTCGTTGAATTCGCTGTAGCACATGTGGGTGTGGATTTGGGTTTCATCTGTCACGCCCGAGGCGCACAGGCGGAACGCTTCTACTGCCCAGTCCAAATACGCCTGCCACTGAGCACGGCGCAGCGGCAAGCCTTCGCGCAAGGCCGCTTCATCGATCTGCACAATCTTGATGCCCGCCGCTTCGAGGTCGAGCACTTCATCACGGATGGCCAGCGCCAGTTGCTGCGCCTGTACTTTGCGCGACACATCTTCGCGTGAAAATGACCACATCAGCATGGTCACCGGGCCCGTCAGCATGCCCTTCATCACCTTGTCGGTCAGGCCTTGGGCGTATTTGATCCACTCGACGGTCATGGCCTTTGGACGGCTCAGGTCACCGAAGATGATCGCTGGCTTGACGCAACGCGAACCGTAGCTCTGTACCCAGCCGTATTGGGTGAACGCATAGCCGTCGAGGAGCTCGGCAAAGTATTCAACCATATCGTTACGTTCCGCTTCACCGTGGACCAGCACGTCCAGGCCCAAACGCTCCTGCACCTGCACTGCATGGCGAATTTCGCTGTGCATGGCGTCGGTGTATTCGCTGACCGACAGTTTGCCTTGCTTGTAGGACTGGCGAGCCAGACGAATCGAAGCGGTCTGCGGGAACGAACCAATGGTGGTGGTCGGGAACGCAGGCAGGTTCAGGCGAGCCCGTTGCCGATCAATCCGGGTGGCAAAGGGTGATTGGCGCTGGCTGTCGGCTTCGGTGATGGCGTCGATGCGAGCTTGTACCACGGCCTTGTGGATACGCGGCGAATTCGCACGGCTGGCCTGTACGGCGCGGCTTTGGGCCAGTGCTTGTTGAACCTTGGCATCGTGCGGGGTGTTCAGCGCATCACGCAGCACAGCGATTTCGCCACACTTTTGCTTGGCGAAGGCCAGCCAGCTTTTCAGTTCGGCATCCAGCCTGGTTTCGCGGTCCAGATCCACCGGGCAGTGCAGCAGCGAGCAAGAGCCGGCCACCCACAGGTTGTCGCCAAACCGCTCTTCGGCGTCTTGCAGTTGAGCCAGCGCGTTTTCCAGGTCGCAACGCCATACGTTACGGCCGTTGACCAGCCCCAACGACAACACTTTATACGTCGGCAGGCGATCCAGGACGGCTTGCAACTGCTCAGGTGCGCGCACCAGATCAACGTGCAAGCCAGCAACTGGCAGGCTCACGGCCAGGCCGAGGTTGTCTTCCAGACCGCCAAAGTAAGTGGCTACCAGCTTCTTCAGTGGCGAGTATTGAAGGATGTGATAGGCACGTTCAAAGGCGTTTTTCCAGTCTTGTGGCAGGTCCAGTGAGAGGATGGGCTCGTCGATCTGCACCCATTCCACGCCTTGTTCAGATAGACGCGACAGAATGTCAGCGTAAACCGGCAACAGATTTTCCAGTAATTCGAGTTTGTTAAATGCGTTGCCTTTGGCCTTGCCCAGCCACAGGTAGGTCAGGGGGCCGATGATGACAGGCTTGACCTTGTGGCCCAGCGCAAGCGCTTCGGCGGTTTCTTCGAAGAGTTGTTGCCAACTCAGCTCAAAGCGTTGATCTACGCTGAATTCCGGTACCAGGTAGTGATAGTTGGTGTCGAACCACTTGGTCAGCTCTTGAGCGTACTGCACCTTGCTGTGCTCGCCGCCGCAGCAACTGCTGGAGGCCCCACGGGCCATGCCGAAAAGGGTATCGAGGGTGGGGCGGCCTTCGTTGTTCAGGGTGCTGGCAAAACGCTCAGGGATCACCCCGAACATCAGCGAGTGGCTCAGGACCTGGTCGTACCAGGCGAAATCGCCCACCGGCAGCCAATCCAAGCCAGCGTCTTTGTGCAATTGCCAGTGTCTGGCCCGCAGTTCACGGCCGGTCGCTTGCAGGGAGGCCTGGTCGGTATCGCCTTTCCAGTAGGCCTCGAGTGCTTTTTTCAGCTCGCGGTCCGCGCCGATGCGTGGGAAACCAAGATTGTGGGCCAGGGCCATCGCAACATTCCTCCGTGTCAGTAATGACACAATTATCGACACCCGCAGCAACATGAGACAAACTCAACGTTTTCGTGTTCATCATCAAATTTACTCATGGAGTCATCGTGCTGGAAATTCGTCACCTCAAAACCCTGCACGCTTTACGCGAGTCCGACAGTCTGGTCGAAGCGGCCGAGCGCCTGCACCTGACTCAATCTGCGTTATCACATCAATTCAAAGAGCTTGAAGAGCGCATGGGCATGCCGCTTTTTGTGCGTAAAACCAAGCCGGTACGTTTCACCAGCGGCGGGTTACGCCTGCTGCAATTGGCCGACGCCATGTTGCCGCTGATGCGCGCTGCCGAGCGCGACATCACCCGTTTAGTCGGAGGTACCGCCGGGCGCTTGCACATGGCCATCGAATGTCACAGTTGCTTTCAGTGGCTGATGCCGACCATCGATCAGTTCCGTGATGCCTGGCCTGAAGTTGAACTCGACCTGGCCTCGGGTTTTGCGTTTGCGCCATTGCCAGCGCTGGCACGCGGGGATCTGGACTTGGTCGTAACCTCCGACCCACAAGAAATTGCCGGCCTGACCTATGTGCCGCTGTTTACCTACGAAGCCATGTTGGCCGTGGCCAATCAGCACACTTTGGCCAGCAAGCCGTTCATCGTGCCTGAAGACCTGAGCACGGAGATCTTGATCACCTACCCGGTCGAGCGTGATCGCCTCGACATCTTCACCCGCTTTCTGGAGCCTGCGGATGTTGAGCCTGCGCAAGTGCGCACTTCGGAACTGACGGTGATGATGATGCAACTGGTGGCCAGCGGCCGTGGGGTGTGCGGGATGCCGCATTGGGCGCTGCATGAATACAGCTCACGCGGCTACGTGCAGGCCAAGCGTTTGGGCGAGAAAGGATTGTTCGCCACCCTGTATGCCGCCGTGCGAACGGACATGCTGGATGCGCCTTATATGCGTGATTTCTTGCTGACCGCCAAAGACATATCGTTCTCGACGCTGGACGGGGTGAGTGCGGTTAGATAGTTCGCACCACACATCACTGTGGGAGCCTGGCTGGCCAGCTCCCACAGATTTGCGCTCGCAAGACGCTACTTGGCAGCCTCAACCAACCGCCGCATGTGTACTCGGTCGTAATACTCGTCTCCCACCCGAATCGCGCTGTCTTCCAGCCCCGACTGCTCAAAGCCGCAACGCCGGTACAGCGCCAGCGCGGCAGAACTGTCGGCGCTCACCGTCAGTTCGACCACTTTGATCTCAGGCTCTTGCTCGGCCAACGACAACACGGCCTGCACCAGTTGTTCGCCAATCCCTTGCCCGCGAAAGGCTTGGGGCACGTACAGGCCAAACAAGGTGGCCTTGTGTTGAGCTTCTTCCCAGGGCTCGAACGCCAAGCCAACAATGCCCACCAGTTGTGCGTCGACAAAAGCGCCAAACAAGGCGCTCAAGTCATCCTCCAATTGCCCTTCCCACCAGCTCAACGGCAATTTCTCGCGATGAGCAATGCTGGAAACAAAGGCTTGCGGGTGCAACGAATACGCTTGCAGCATCAACTGCCGGTAAGCCTTGGCGCGGGAGGGATCAAGCAGTTCTATAGCCATGACTACGGGTCCCAATCATAAGGGTTTACGTTGTTCCAGCATCAGCCTGATCGCCAGCCCCGCCAACACAAAGCCCATCACGTAGCGTTGCACGGCCAACCACGTGGGGTTGCGCACAAACCATACGGCTATGCCCGAAGCAAACAGCGCAATCAGCAAGTTAACAGTGAAGCTAACGCTGATTTGAATCAGGCCCAGTTCAATACTCTGAGTGAACAGTGAGCCGTGTTCAGGGCTGATGAATTGTGGAAATACCGAGAGATAAAACACCGCCACTTTAGGGTTCAGGACGCTGGTCATAAAGCCCATCAGCATTAGTTTTGGCGTTGAGTCCGGCGCCAGGTCGCGCGCTTCAAACGGTGAACGCGCGCCCGGCTTCAAGGCCTGCCAGGCCATCCATGACAAGTACAGCGCGCCCGCCCACTTCAACGCTTCATAGGCCATCGGCACCGCCAGAAACACAGCGGTAAGCCCTGCCGCTGCCGCGAACATGTGCACAAAAAAACCTGCCACAACGCCCACCAGTGACGTGACTCCCGCCTTGCGCCCCTGACAGATGGAGCGCGAAATCAGGTAGATCATGTTCGGCCCTGGCGTCAGTACCATCAGCAAACACGCCGCAGCGAAGATCAGCACATCATGGGCAGGGATCATGGCAGTCCTTGTTAACGAGAGGTCAGACAGAGGTCAACAAAGAGTCACGGTAGAACGGCAAGATGACATCACGCGTCAACGGTGCCAGCACCAGCCCGCCATCGCCCTTGGGATCGATCCACTGCACCTCTTCAATTTCGGCAGCCGGTATCACGTCTTGGTCGATGTGCAGCACAAACATCTGCGCCTGTACGTCAAAGCCCGGTTCATTGGCCGCAGGTGCCGTAAATTGCCCCAGATAGCTGGCGCGCAAAGGGTCGATCTGCAACCCAAGCTCTTCTTCCAGCTCACGAGCCAGGGCATGAATCGGTTGTTCGCTGGCTTCGATTTTTCCGCCTGGCTGCATAAACGCCTGGGTACCGCGTTTGCGCACCAGCAAGGTTTGGCCATCAGGACCGATCAATACGGCAGCGGCAATACGGATGATGTTGGCGGGAGGAGCGGTGTGTTCTGGGAGGGTCACGGGAATCGGCCAGCAAGGTAGAAAGTGCGCAAAGGATTACATGGCCGAACGCTTAAGCAAAGACACAGATGGCGCGCATAGACGAACCCTCTGTATGGACACGGGGCTCTTTGCGCCTGCGTTTCAGGACGTGTTAAACCCGGCGATCCGGCCTTCAGCCTGGGTCTTGCGCTGCTGACCGGTGTACACCAGATGAATGCCCAAAAACGAGAACCGATTGCAATAAGGATAGACCCAAGGCTTGTCAGGACGCTTCCTGGAAATCCATTTCTGGCGGTTGTACAGAGAAGCCGCGCGTCAAGAAACCCAAGTACACGCAACCAATCACCAGCCAGGTCAGGCCCAGATATATCGCCAGGTGGTCGAGGCTCATCATCAACCACAGGTCGGCCACCAGGCCAATGCTCGGAAATACCAGAAACAGCACAATCTCACGCAGGCCTCGGTGTTTGGCGCCGATCCAGTAGTGGAAGATCACCGAGAGGTTCACCCGCGAAAACGCCAGGAAGGCACCGAAGTTGATGAACGAGGTCGAGGTGGTCACGTCCAGTTTCAGCGCCAGCAGGGCAACCACGGCGCACAGCAAAATGCTGTTGGCCGGCGTGCCGAACTTGGCATGCAGGGTGCCGAAGAATGACTTGGGCAACACACCGTCACGGCCCATGGCAAACAACAGGCGCGAACCACTGGCCTGGGCTGAAAGGCCCGACGCAAACTGGCCGACGATCAGACCAATCATGAAGATCGACACAAATACGTCGCCACCGATGTTGCGAGCAATCTCGTAGGCCGCCGAATCGACGTCCGTAAATTGGAACGACGGGTGGGCGATTTGCACAAAGTACGACACACCCACAAAGATCAGCCCGCCAATCAAGGTGATCAGCATGATAGCGCGAGGAATGGTACGACGCGGGTCGCGGGTTTCTTCGGTGAGGGTGCTGACGGCGTCAAAGCCCAGAAACGAATAACAGGCGATGGCCGCACCACTCATGATGAGCGGCATGTGCATTTGGCCATTGAAGAAAGGCTCGATGGTCCATAGCGGCGTGCTTGCATCACCGCCAATGTAGTGCACACACAGCACCACAAACGCCACCAGCACCAACCCTTGGATCAGCATCAGCAAGGTGTTGATGCCGTTGGCCAGTTTCAGACCAATGATGTTGATCACGCTGGTAATGCCAATAAAGGCCAGTACCCAGATCCATTGCGGCACGGCTGGAAACGCCGAGTGCAGGTAAGCCGCGCCGATCAGCCAGATAGCCATGGGCAAGAACAGGTAGTCGAGCAACACCGCCCAACCGGCGATGAAGCCAAGCTTGGGACTGATGGCCTTGCGCACGTAGGTGTAAGCGGAACCCGCCACCGGGAATGCCGACGCCATTCGCCCGTAACTCATGGCGGTGAAAAACATCGCCACCAGGGCGGCCAGGTAAGCGGCCGGGACCATCCCAGCGGTGGATTGCGCCAGGATGCCGAAGGTACCGAGCACGATGATCGGTGTCATATAGGCGATGCCAAACAGCACCACCGACCCTAACGACAGGGTGCGTTGCAAACGAGCCATGGATGAATCTCCGCGCAATTATTGGTTTTATGGCAGAACTGGAAGTGGATGAAGCTGATATTTTTTTTATGGTCGATCACACCCACGCTCAGCGCGGGCGTGTCGCTTTGGACGCTGCGCGTGCGTGTTAGGCAGGGATCAACAACTCCCGTGTCCCGTCAGCGCGCTGGAGCACCTCACCCGGCAATTTCAAGCGCTGGTCGTCCAGATAGCGGTAGTCCTTGCGAGCCGCCTTGAGTTGCGCGAGATCCAGTTCCACGCTGAACTGGCCCTCTTCACGCCCGGCTTCAAACAGCAGCGTGCCGAATGGGTCCACCAGGGCGCTCCCGCCCGCGAACGTCAGGCCGCCGTCACCCTCCTCCACCCGGTTGACCATCAGCGCAAACGCTTGGTTTTCCTGGGCGCGAGCCATGATCGAGGTGCGGTGCGTAGGGCCGTAGGGGTCCATGTTGCCGTTGGTGACGATGAGTAATTCAGTGCCCAGTTGTGCCAGGGCACGGGCACTTTCCGGGAACTCGATGTCGTAGCAGATCAGCAGGCCCACACGCACACCGTTCCACACGCAAGTGCTGTAGCGGTCGCCGGCGTTAAAGACGCCACGGTCGGAAGCCCACAGATGGGTCTTGCGATAACGCAAGGCCACGCCTTCTGGGGTGATCATCAGCGTGGTGTTGTAGAATTTGCCGTCATCGTTTTCAGCCATGCCAATCACCACGGCAATATTGCGTGCGTGAGCGGCCTGGATAATGGCCTTGACGGTCGGACCGTCGACAGGCTCGGCAACCGCTGCAACGGTTTCGGCAGAGGGGAAACCCATCAGGTGCGTTTCCGGGAACACGATCAACTGGGTGTCGGACGCGCAAGCTGCAATGGCCGCAAGGGCCCGTTCAAGGTTGTAGGCAGTGCCGTTGTCACGGCCTGCCAATTGAGCAAATTCGACCTTCATGGGTATTCCCGTTCTTATAGCGTTGCCGCAGTATGCTTAGCCACAACCTGCCAGGGAATCACGCGGCGGGGTTAACCCGATAGGGGTAGATAGATGACCATGTCGCTGGAAGACATCGCCTGGCACCGTTCGGTAGGTCAAATGATCGATGCACTGGACCAGACCAACTTCTGGACGCAGCTCGTGCGCCTGCTCAATCAATATGTCCCGTTTGACAGCTGGGTCGTGCTGCTGTTCAGCAGCGAGCACAAACCCCTGGTATTCGCCGAGTGCCCAGGGCAGGACGGCAGCCCTGACCAGTTGTTCCAGGACTACCTCAACGGCCTGTACCTGCTCGACCCGTTCTACATCGCCAGCCGCGAATACTCGCGCACCGGCCTGTTTCGTTTGGCCGAGGTAGCGCCGGAACATTTCGAACTCACTGAGTACTACCAGCGTTACTTTCGCCTCAACGTGGTGGCCGATGAAATCCAGTTCAACAGCCACCAGCCAGACGGGCGCACCTTGTGTCTGTCACTCGGTTCGCGCCAGCGATTTGACCGCGAACAGATCGCCCTGTTGTCGCTGATCCAGCCGTGGATACTGAGCCTGTTACGCCAGCGCCTACCCTATGAGCTCAGCCTGGTGAATGCTCCCGAGTCACCGGCACTGAACGACGAATGGGGCTCGCACCTGACCGCCCGCGAACTGGACGTTGGCCGTTTGATGCTCAGCGGCTGCTCCAGCAAGGAGATCGCACGCAAGCTGGAGATTTCGGTGGAAACCGTGAAAGTGCACAAGAAGCACATCTATCGCAAGCTGGGCATCAAGTCACAGTCAGAGCTGTTCTCGATCTTTTTGCAGGCGCAAAAGGAATAGAACGGGTTGGCTCGTGGTCTTTTTGAACGATCAAAAGATCGCGAGTCAGCTCGCGTCTACTTTGATTGGCTAATGGCAATTGAGCCGCAGTTCGTCAACACTCCACTGCAAGCCCCGACTCAAAGAGAGGCTGCCTGCTCCAAACCGTTGCATCGCCGGGGTAAACCGCCTCATTCTTGCTGTTCAAACCCGCCTGAACAGTTAAGCCTGAAACAGGAAACCGTATGAGTCTGTCACTGTTAAGCCGTTATGCGTTTTTTGCCGTTTGCGTGATTTTCACCCTCGCCAGCCTGCCGTTTATGCACTATGAGTGGTTATGGCCCTTCACTGCGGTGACGTTGGCCCTGAGCCTGCTGGGTATTTTCGACTTGCTGCAAAGCCCCCATGCGGTGCGCCGCAACTACCCGATCCTGGGCAATATTCGCTATTTGGTTGAAGCCATTCGCCCGGAAATTCGCCAGTACTTGCTGGAGTCCGACAGCGATGCGTTGCCCTTCTCTCGTGCGCAACGCTCGCTGGTGTACTCGCGGGCCAAGAATGAAAGCGCCGACAAGCCGTTCGGTACACTGATTGACGTCTATCAACCCGGCTTCGAGTTTATCGGCCACTCCATGCGCCCGGCGCCGCTGACAGACCCCAGCAGCTTTCGGATCACCATCGGCGGCCCGCAGTGCACCCAACCGTATTCGGCATCGATTTTTAATATCTCGGCCATGAGCTTTGGCTCGTTGAGCGCCAATGCGATTCGAGCGCTGAACCAGGGCGCCAAGCTCGGTAACTTTGCCCACGATACAGGTGAAGGCAGTATCAGTGCCTATCACCGTGAGAACGGTGGCGACCTGACGTGGGAACTGGGCAGTGGCTACTTTGGCTGCCGTACCTCCGACGGCCGTTTCGACCCGGAACGCTTTGCCGCCCAGGCTCGCACGCCACAAGTGCGGATGATCGAAATCAAGATGAGCCAAGGCGCCAAACCGGGCCACGGCGGGATTTTGCCCAAGCACAAAGTCACCCCGGAAATTGCCGAAACCCGTGGCGTGCCGCTGGGCGAGGACTGCGTTTCACCGTCACGCCACAGCGCGTTTTCAACCCCCATCGAACTGATGCACTTCATCGCGCAACTGCGTGAGTTGTCGGGTGGCAAACCGGTGGGCTTCAAGTTCTGCCTGGGGCATCCGTGGGAATTCATGGGCATCGCCAAGGCCATGCTCGAAACCGGCATCCTGCCGGACTTTATCGTGATTGACGGTAAGGAGGGCGGGACCGGCGCGGCCCCCGTGGAGTTCACCGACCACATCGGCGCACCGATGCGCGAAGGATTGCTGTTTGTGCACAACACGTTGGTTGGCCTCAACCTGCGCGACAAGATCAAGCTCGGCGCCAGCGGCAAGATTGTCAGCGCCTTCGACATTGCCAGCGTGCTGGCCATTGGTGCGGACTGGGCCAACTCGGCACGCGGCTTTATGTTCGCCATCGGCTGTATTCAGTCGCAGAGCTGCCACACCAACAAGTGCCCAACCGGTGTGGCCACCCAAGACCCACTGCGTCAACGTGCGCTGGTAGTGCCCGACAAAGCGCAGCGGGTATTCCAGTTCCACCGCAACACGCTTAAAGCGCTGGCCGAAATGCTCGCCGCCGCCGGCCTTGAACACCCGGCGCAACTCACAGCCAAACATTTGGTGCGGCGCATGTCGGCCACCGAAATCAAACTGTTCTCGCAGTTGCACGTGTTCCTCAAACCCGGCGAGTTGCTGACGGGTGAGGTCAATGGCGAGTTTTATTCACGCATGTGGCAAATGGCCCGAGCCGATAGTTTTGAACCGAACGAGATCAAAGCCGCTTAAGTGCGTACAGGGACTGTCAACGTGTTGAAAGTTATTGCTGAAGATTTCATCAAACCTGAACACCTCGAAAAGGTGCGTCCCTGGTACGCCGAGCTGGTGGAAAAAACCCGACTGGAGCCCGGCTGTATGGCTTACGACTTATACGTTGATCAAAAAGACCCGGGGCATTTCATCTTCGTTGAACAATGGCCCGATCAAGCCGCGCTCAATGCCCACTGTCAAAGTGAGCACTTCAGACGGCTGGTGCCGCAGATCAACGCCTGTCAGGCACGTGAGTGTACGTTTGTGTTTATGGACGCGTTTTGATTAAACAGACGGGCGGCCGTTACACGCGGCCCAGAGACATTTGGCAATCGCCAACCTTTGCAATTGCTGCACAATACCCTCACCCTGCGCGCCGCCGATAAAGGGCGCGCACTTATACTGCGTTCGCCGACTTTCATTAAACCTATGGTTGAGTAAACGCCGTCATGCTTAACGGACGCGATCAGCGCATCGACTTCTTTCGAGGTCTGGCGCTGATCTTTATTTTCTGGGATCACATCCCGCACAACCCACTGGCGGCATTGACCGTGCGTAATGTCGGTCTGAGTGATGCGGCCGAAATTTTTGTGTTTCTGGCCGGTTATGCCGCCGTGCTGGCCTACGGAAAAATTGCCCGGCGTGATGGATTGCTGGTGGCCAGCGTGAAGATCCTGCGTCGCGCCTGGGTGCTGTATGTGGTGCATATTTTTTTGCTGGCGGTGCTGATGGGCATCGTGTTCTTTGCCAACAGTCACGTTGAAACCCGTGATCTGGTGCAAGACATGGGCTTGCAATACTTCTTGAGCAACCCGCAACAGGCGCTCACCGATGAATTGCTATTGCGCTTCAAACCTAACCTGATGGACCCCTTGCCGTTGTACATCGTGCTGCTGATCGGTCTACCGCTGGTACTGCCGATGCTGCTGCGCAGGGCACGTTACGTGGTCGGTGTTTCGCTGGCCCTGTATTTGATAGCGCCTTACTGGAACCTGTCGTCGCAAGAAGGCGGAGTGTGGTTTTTCAACCCGATAGCCTGGCAGTTCCTGTTTATCCTCGGGGGGGCGCTGGCGCTGTACAGCCAAAATAACCCGGCCATTGACCCTCGACCTTTACGCCGTCAGCCACTGTTCTTGAGCGCTGCTGTTTATCTGCTGCTTACCGGCTTGCTGGCACTGTCGTGGAAGTGGCCGCAGGTGCACGATGCGTACATGCCCTTGGCATTGGGTGAGCTGATATACCCGATCAGCAAGACCAATTTGTCGCCCGTGCGATTGCTGCACTTTCTGGCCTTGGTCTATGTGGTGGCCAAACTGGTTCCGCACAGCGATTGGCTCAACCAGTGGTGTGCCCGGCAAATCTGCCGCATGGGCCGTTACTCGCTGGAGGTGTTCTGCCTGGGCGTGATCCTGGCCCCGTTGGCGGACATGCTCAACGCGCTGGGCGATGATGCATGGACCATGCAAGTGTTCAGTGCGCTGTTGGGCGTTGGACTCATGGCACTGCTGGCCATGTGGCTGGACTGGAACAAGCGTTTGGGGTTAGCGCCTTCGACGACACGATAATGCCTTGTCACCCCCCTGAAGGAGCGAGCTTGCCTGCGATCTCTTGAGCTTCTAAATGATCGCGAGACACGCTCGCTCCTACCGTTGATAGGTACAGCCTGTTTAGTGCGTTAACGAAGCCGCTGATGTCTGTTCTTTAGGCGACAGTTTGAACACGTAGAACAATACCGTCAGCAGAATCAGGAACGCCGGGCCTACAAACAGGGCCACGCGGGTTTCTTCGAAGTAGGCCATCAAACCGACGACCATCAGCAAGAACGCCAACGCCGCGTACGAGCTGTAAGGGTAGAGCCACATGCGGTATTTGAGGCTGGCCGCTTCTTCTGGGCTGAGGTTTTTGCGAAAGCGCAACTGCGCCAGCAAGATCATCAACCACGTCCAGATTGCACCAAAGGTCGCGATCGCCGTCACCCACACAAACACTTTTTCAGGCGCCAGGTAGTTGAGCACCACGCCCAGCAGCAACATCGCAATCGACAGCAACAGCGCGTTACGCGGCACGCCGTTCTTGGACGTGCTGGCGAAGCTGGCCGGGGCCTGGCCATTTTGCGCCAGGCTGTAAAGCATGCGCCCGGTGCTGAAAATGCCGCCGTTACAGGACGACAAGGCGGCCGTGATCACCACGAAGTTGATGATGCCAGCGGCGGTCTTGATGCCCAGACGCTCGAAGGTCATCACAAACGGGCTACCCTGGGTGCCGATTTCGTTCCATGGGTAGATCGACAGAATCACGAACAGTGCGCCCACATAGAACAGCAGAATGCGCCAGAACACCGAGCCAATCGCGCTTGGAATGGTCTTTTGCGGATTCTTCGCTTCACCGGCGGTCAGGCCGATCATTTCTACGCCGAGGTAGGCAAACATCACCATTTGCAGGGACATGAGTACGCCCTGGATGCCATTGGGCATAAAGCCGCCGTGGGTCCAGAGGTTGGAGATACCCAGCGCCACGCCGTTATTGCCGAAACCGAAGGCAATGATGCCGATACCGCCGAGCACCATCGCAATGATGGTGACGATCTTGATCAAGGCAAACCAGAACTCGAACTCACCGAATGCCTTGACCGCAATCAGGTTGATCGAGCCCATGCTGATCAGCGCCGCCAAGGCCCAGATCCAGCGCGGAACGTCAGGGAACCAGATGCCCATGTACACAGCGACCGCAGTGATTTCCGCGACACAGGTCACCAGCCACAGGAACCAGTAGTTCCAGCCGGTCAAAAAGCCCGCCAATGGGCCGAGGTAGTCTTGAGCGTAGCGGCTGAAAGAGCCGGCTACCGGGTTGTGCACGGCCATTTCGCCGAGTGCGCGCATGATCACCAGAATGGCCAGGCCACCCAGGATGTAAGACAGCATGATGGCCGGACCGGCCATTTCGATGGCTTTGGCCGAGCCCAAAAACAGGCCGACGCCGATACAGGCGCCAAGCGCCATCAAGCGGATATGGCGTTCGCCCAGCTCGCGTTTAAGCGGGCCGCCCTGCGCGGTTTCACCGTGGGATGGGGGGTTGCCGACTGGCATAAAAGTACAACCTCATATTGTTATTGGATGTGCATCAGCAGAGCGCTCTATTAAGCCGGGCCGGTTGCCTGGCTCGCCCTTGTGAACGGCTCGTACCTTGTGGGTTGGCCGGTCATAAGGGAAACGCCCTACTGAGATCGGCGGCGAGTATTGCACAGGGTTGGTGCACAGTCATTCCCCTACCTAGGACGTATTTACCCCTCTAGAAGGCTCTATCCCTACATTTTCAGCGATTGCACGTTGCCTCCATCCTGAGAAGAAAAGTCTCTGTAAGGCCTTCACAAATCCTTCGCCTACGTCGAGCACCGTCTACGCTTGTGATAAGCGCAATCAATAGACGCACGTGGATCGACTGACTATGGGCGCACTGTGGCATTCCAATTCCAATAAAACTTCGGAGCCACCAGCAACAATGGCAGAGCCCCCGTCGCCGCCACAAAAGCCAAAAGGCCGGGGCAAACGCTATGCATGGCGTCTGTTCTGGCTGTTGCTGCTGGTGGGACTGATTGGTCTGGGCTTTGCCATCGCCAAAGAAGTACGCAGCTCGAAACTCCAGGCACGTGAGTTCAGCCGCTTTGCCGCCTCCCTCAGCTATTCAATGCACACAGGCCCCAGCAACTCGATGCTCTACCCCGGCAACGGGCCTTTCGATCAACGTTTGGGTTACAGCGCACTGGGTGACTTTTTGCCGCGCCTGCTAAAACGCGGCTACGTGATCGAACAACAGACACGCTTTTCACCTGAGCTACTGAGCTACAGCCAAAAAGGCTTTTTCGTCCCGTACGCAGAAAAAATTCAGGCCGGACTTTCCATCACTGACTGCTCGGGCACCCCGCTCTATCAATACAAGTACCCGCAGCAGCTGTACGCCAACTTCGCGCAAATTCCGCCGGTGGTGGTGCACAGTCTGCTGTTTATTGAAAACCGCGACCTGCTGGATCCCAAGCAACCGTTGGCCAATCCGGCCGTGGACTGGCCGCGTTTTGCCATGGCCGCGTACTCGCAAATCGCCAAAATGCTGCATCTGCCAGGGCAGTCGGCGGGGGGCAGCACGTTGGCCACACAGTTGGAGAAATACCGGCATTCGCCCGATGGCCTGACGGTGTCGGGCAGCGAGAAACTGCGGCAGATGATTTCAGCCAGCGTGCGGGCCTATCAGGATGGCCCACAGACTTTGCTGGCCCGGCAAAAAGTGGTGCGTGATTACCTAAACAGCGTGCCGCTCTCCGCAGTGCCCGGCCACGGCGAAGTTCACGGCATGGCTGAAGGGTTGCGTGTGTGGTACGACAGCGATTTCAATCAGGTCAATCAGCAACTGGCCAGCACCGCCACGGATGCCCGCAGTCTGGCAAGCAAGGGGCTGGCCTTGCGCGAAGTGTTGTCGCTGATGATTGCCCAGCGACGGCCCTCGTATTATTTGACCAAAGGCCGCAAAGAACTGGCGCAACTGACCGACAGCCACATCCGCTTACTGGCGCAGAACAATGTGATAGACGCTGCACTGGCGTCTGCCGCGCTGGCCAGCCAGGCGACCTATCGTGACTGGCAACTGGCGCCGACCACTCAGCCCATCGAAACCAACAAGGGCATCAGCGTGGCCCGCAGTCGCTTGTCGACGCTGCTCCAGCGCCCGCTGTATGACCTGGACCGCCTTGATCTGTCGGCCACCAGTACCTTGCAGGCAGACTTGCAAGCTCAGGTCAGCACTTACCTGCAGCAACTGGCCGACCCCGACGTTGCCAGCAAACTTGGCCTGCTGGGGCCGAGCCTGTTGACTCCGGCCAGCACCGCGCAAGTGCGTTACAGCTTCACCCTGTTTGAACTCACCCCGGACGGCGCGCGAGCGCGGGTGCAGACCGACAGCACTGATCAGCCGTTCGACATCAACGAAGGCAGCAAGCTGGAGCTGGGCTCGACCGCCAAACTGCGGGTGCTGACCACCTACTTGCAGATTATTTCCGAGCTGCATGATCGATACGGCGAGCAGTCCAGCGCCACCCTGAAAAAAATCCCGATGACCGATCAAGATCCCCTGACCCGCTGGGCCTTGGGCTATCTGATTCAAAACCCCGGCGCCAAACTCGCCAACATGCTTGATGCGGCCCTCAATCGCCAATATTCAGCCAACCCGGGCGAAGGGTTTTTCACCGGTGGCGGCATGCATCACTTCCACAATTTTCGTAACCAGGACAACAACCGCAGCCCCAGCTTGCGCGACGCGATACGTGAGTCAATCAACCTGCCGTTTGTACGGCTCATGCGCGACGTGGTGCGGTACACCTCCTATCAATCGCCGAGCAACAACTCCGACCTCTTGAGCGATGATCAAAACCCGCGTCGCCAGGAATACCTGAGCCGCTTCGCTGACCGCGAAGGCACCACTTACATGCTCAAGTTCTGGAAAAAATACAAAGGCAAAGACTCAACGGCGCGCCTTGATACCTTCCTCGACAGCATGCACCCGACCGCGATCCGAATGTCAGCCGTGCATCGCTACCTGTTCCCGAACGCAGACCAGGCCGCATTCAACAATTTTGTCCGCTCTCATCTGCGCACCGACAAAGTCACTGACGAACGCTTGAGCAAGCTCTACCAAAGCTATGGCCCGGGAGCCTACAACCTGCCGGATCAGGGCTACATTGCCAAAGTCCACCCGCTGGACCTGTGGCTGTTGGGCTATTTACTAAAAAACCCGCAGGCCACCTTCCAGCAAGCCGCCGCTGCCAGCGAGTTTGAGCGTCAAGAGGTCTACAGCTGGCTGTTCAAAAGCCGTCACAAGAGCGCCCGCGATAGCCGGATTCGCACCATGCTGGAGATCGAGGCGTTCCTGGACATTCATCAGCGCTGGCAGAAAGTGGGCTACCCGTTTGACCATCTGGTGCCCTCTCTCGCGACCGCATTGGGCAGCTCAGGGGATCGCCCGGCAGCGCTCTCCGAACTGATGGGTATTATCCTCAACGATGGCGTACGTTTGCCGGTGTTGCGCATTGATACCCTACATTTCGCCGCCGATACCCCCTACGAAACCCGTTTGGTCAACGACCCGGACAAAGGCGTGCGGGTCATGCCCAGCGAAGTAGCGACCGCGATTCGCGAAGCCCTGTCACAAGTGGTCGATGCGGGTACTGCGCGACGGGTATCGGGCAGTTTCAAACTCACTGATGGCAGCCCCTTGGCCATGGGCGGCAAGACCGGCACCGGTGACAACCGGATCGAGAGTATGGGCGCGGGGGGGCGGATCATCAGTTCCAAGTCGATCAATCGCACTGCCACGTTCGTGTTTTACATCGGCCCGAAACACTTCGGCACCCTGACCGCCTTCGTTCCGGGCAGCTCGGCGCAAGCCTTCAAATTCACCTCAGCGCTCCCAGTGCAAGTGCTCAAAGGCATGGCACCGATCCTCACGCCATACCTGCAAACCGATACCCATACCTTGTGCCAGGCACCCGCCCTCGCCCATCACTTGTAGCCGTTGTCGAAGGCTGCGGTGGGCTGCGCAGTGGCCCCCTCTTTTTTGGAATCTACAGACAACGTCGCTTAGGACTTTTTCGCAGCCTTTGGCAATGGCGGCAAGACTCGCCTAGCATTGTTGCGAATCATTACCGCTCATCAGCTCTGTTTGCGCACTCTAAAGATATATCTTAAGTTGCTTCTCACAAACACAGAGGACCAAGAGAAATGAGAGAGCATCACCCCCATCCCCCCCATCGCGAACACAACGTCGGTCAAGACGGCTTTGAAAAGCGTGCCGGTCAACGCGGTGGTCGCGGCCCACGCGTATTCGCCCCCGGCGATCTGAAATTACTGCTGCTGGCATTGATTGCCGAGCAGCCCTGCCACGGCTATGACCTGATTCGCCAGATCGAAGGGATGTTCGATGGCGCTTACAGCCCGAGCCCCGGCGTGATCTACCCGACCCTGACCTTTCTTGAAGAAAGTGAACTGATTGAAGGCGACGCTGCAGGCGGGAAAAAGCGCTATAGCGTGACCGACGCCGGTCGCCAATCGCTGATTGATCAAGCCATTGCCCTGGACGGTGTGCGCATGCGCATCGACGTCAGCAAACGTTCCTTGCGCGGCCATGATCGCCCTGCCGAAATTCACGAGGCGGTACACAACCTGCGCCATGCCTTGCAAATGCACCATGGGCGCTGGAGCCCGGCTGAAATTGCCCGCGTGCGCGACCTGCTCAACACCACCGCCAAAGCCATCGTCGATGGCCCTGTCACTGCCCAGCCTGCGCAGGAGAACGCTGAATGAATACCGCTAATACCCAGACCATTCACCGCGTCATGCATGAAATCAAACGTCGCAAATTGAACGTATTGCGCGTGGTCGACCTGACCCCGCGCATGCGGCGCATCACCGTGGGCGGGCCCGAACTGGCAGGCTTTATCAGCCTGGGTAGCGACGACCATGTGAAGCTGTTTTTCCCACAGACCGCCGAGGAACAGGCCGCGCTTGAAAACCTGGAGTTAAGCGCCGGGGCCAAAAGCAAAACCTTGCCCCCTATGCGCGACTACACCCCACGCCGCTATGACCTGGACACGCTCGAGCTGGATCTGGATTTTGTGTTGCACGGTGACGGCCCTGCCTCCACCTGGGCAGCGCAAGCCCAGCCGGGTCAGTTTTTGCACATCGGCGGCCCGCGCGGCTCAATGATCGTGCCGGACATTTTCGACCGTTATCTGCTGATCGGTGACGAAACCGCCCTGCCTGCGATTGCTCGTCGCCTTGAAGAGTTGCCGGTCAATCGCCATGCACTGGTCGTGGTTGAAGTCGAGAACGCGCAAGAAGAACAGCCGCTCGAAAGCGCCGCTTCAGTCGAGGTGATTTGGGTCCACCGTGATGCGCCAGCCGAGGATTTGCTGCGCACCGTCGAAAGCTTGAACATCCCGAGTGGCAACCTGTACGCATGGGTCGCCACCGAAAGCGCGCTGTCACGCAAAGTGCGCCGGGTATTACTCGACACCCATGGCTTGAACGAGGAATTCGTCAAGGCCGCAGGCTACTGGCGTCTGGATGACAGCGCCGAAGAGTAAGCGTTCTGCCAAAACCACGTCGGAGCTGCCCCAGGCTGCGATTTTTTGATCTTAAAAAATCGCAGCCTCGGGCAGCTACCGCCACTAGAGTGCGCGTTTATACCGATCCACAGCAACGACCATCAGCGCCACGCCAACAAACCCCGCCAAGATTCCTAACGCGTTCACAAAGGTCTGTGCATAGCCCAGTTTTTCGACATCTATAAATGGATACGGGTATACACCTAGCAGGTGCCCTCTGAGCAAGATGTAGGCGAAGTACACGATCGGGTACAGGCCCCATAACCCGATATGGCTCAGGCGTAACGCCCCCTTGGGCACGCAAAACCACCAGTACAGCGTGAACAGGACCGGCATGACGTCATGCAGCAACTCATTGGCCAGCCATTGCAGGCCTTGAGGCTGCCACAGGTTACGCAGCAACAGGCTGTACGCCACACCCACCACGATAATGCTCACGACAACACCGCTGCTGACCCACGGCTGCAGGAAAAACGTCCTGCCCTTTGAGCTGCGCGTATCTGCCGCATAGGTCAATACCGTCGCGACCAGGGTGTTGGTCAAAATGGTGAAAAAACTGAAGTAGTTCACCAGCCCGCCCAGCAGGCTCGCGCCCGATGTCCAGCGAGCGAGCAGTACCATGTCGAGCTGAATCGCCAGCCCGCTCCAGCCCAACAGGGCCATCAAGGTCAAGAGCAGGTGCTTGTGCATGGCCCTCATACGCGATTCAAATCTCGCGTTTGGTGCGGGCGTATTTCACGTAGAGCTTTTCGACCTTTTCCCGCGCCCAGGGCGTTTTGCGCAAGAACGTCAGGCTCGACTTGATGCTCGGATCGCTCTTGAAGCAGCGAATATCAATGCGCTCAGCCAGCCCTTCCCACTCGTAATGCGCCACCAGCGCAATGAGGATTTGTTCCAGCGTCACGCCGTGCAATGGGTTGTTGTTGGGTTCAGTCATGCCGAGCCTTTTTAAACAGAAGAAGGAAAGCCGCGCACCTTAGCCGAGCCCCTGCTCAGGGGGAAGTCATTTGGCACACGGGGAGTCTAGCCGGGGCAAAACCGATGTGGAGAAAGTTCCGAGTGGCGCGATTAAATGAAATGTTATATTGTAACCATTAGTGGCGTTATCCAGAGCGCCCAGCGCCCGCGCTTTCATCACCCTTGCCAAGGAACCTGCAATGTCTTGCCCTGCATTCCCACGCCACCTGCGTCGTCTGCGCCTGACTCCGCTTGCCACCTCATTGCTTATTGCCTCACCCGCCTACGCCTTGGAACTGCAAACTCAAGTGATCACCGGCAACCCCTTGGGCAGCAGCCAATTGGCAGCACCGACCACCGTATTGGAAGGTGACGACCTCACGCTGCAACAACAAGGCAGCCTCGGTGAAACCCTGAACAAACAACCGGGTGTGTCTTCGTCCTACTTCGGCCCGGGGGCCAGTCGGCCCATCATTCGCGGCCTGGATGGCGACCGGATTCGCATTTTGCGCAATGGCGTTGGCGCATTGGACGCTTCGTCACTGTCGTACGATCACGCGGTGCCACTGGACCCGGTCAACGTTGAGCGCGTCGAAATCGTACGCGGCCCGGCCGCCCTGTTGTATGGCGGCAACGCCATCGGCGGCGTGGTCAACACCTTCGACAATCGCATCCCCACCGAAGCCATTGACGGCATTCATGGCGCAGGCGAACTGCGTTATGGCGGCGCCGACACCACACGCAGCAGCGCGGGCAATCTGCAAGCCGGTGACGGCACGTTCGCCTTGCATCTGGACGCCAACGCCCGCGAGTTCAACGACCTGAAAATCCCCGGCTACGCCCGTGACCGGCATGCCCCGGCAGGCGACGATGACGACGACCAAAAGAAAGGCCGTTTGGGCAACAGCAGTGGCCGTCAAGACGGCGGCGCGGTAGGCGGTTCCTACACGTGGGACGATGGCTACGCAGGCTTGTCCTTTAGCAATTACGACGCCAATTACGGCTCACCGGCCGAGCAAGACGTGCGCATCCGCATGAAGCAGGATCACTACGCTTTCGCGTCAGAAATCCGCAATCTGCAAGGCCCTTTCAGCTCGCTCAAATTGAATGCCGGTTACACCGATTACCAACACAGCGAAATTGAAGGCGGCGAAGTCGGCACCACCTTCAAGAACAAAGGCTACGAAGCGCGCATCGAAGCTCGTCACGTGCCTATCGGCCCGCTCAACGGCGTGATTGGCGCGCAGGTCAATCGCAATGAATTCTCGGCCTTGGGCGAAGAAGCCTTCGTGCCGCAGACTGATACCAACAGCGGCGCTCTGTTCATACTCGAAGAATTACAAGCCCCCGACCGTCTCAAACTCAGCCTCGGCGGGCGCTTGGAACACACCGTGGTCGACCCGCAGGCCAAGGGCAATGAGCGCTTCGAGGCCGCTGACAGCGCCAAAACCTTCACCGCGGGCAGCCTGTCTTCAGGCGCCGTATTCACCCTGACCCCGATCTGGTCGTTGGCCGCCACCTTGGGCTACACCGAACGTGCGCCCACCTTCTATGAGCTGTATGCGAATGGCGCGCACGTCGCCACTGGCACCTACGAACTGGGCAACGCTAACCTGTCGAAAGAAAAAGCCGTGTCCAGCGACCTGGCACTGCGCTTTGACAATGGCACCCACAAAGGCAGCGTCGGGGTGTTCTACAGCCACTTCTCCAATTACATCGGCTTGCTGGGCACAGGTCGTACCTTGAATGACGAAGGTGAGCCGGACGCAAACGGTATTCCGGAATACACCTATTCCGGGGTACGGGCACGTTTCAACGGCTTTGAAGCCTCGGATCACTGGAAGCTGGGCGAAAGTGCCTACGGAAAATTTGCACTGGAACTGTCAGGCGATTACACCCGCGCCACCAACCTCGACACCGGCGAAGCCTTGCCACGCATTGCCCCATTGCGCCTGAGCAGTGGGTTGCTGTGGGGGCTGGACCGCTGGCAAGCGCGGCTCGATGTTGAACACGCAAGTAATCAGGGTCGCGTACCCGACAACGAGTCGGGCACCCGTGGCTACACCACCCTGGGTGTCAGCGCGGGCTATCACTTTGATGTCGGCCGCAGCCAATGGCTGGCCTTCGTCAAAGGCGACAACCTGACCAATGAGACTGTGCGCTATGCCAGTTCGATTCTGCGTGACATTGCCCCGGCGCCGGGGCGCGGGATTGAGGTTGGCTTGCGTACAACCTTCTAATTTGTGCACCGCTCCTTCGTGGGGGGTGGGGCAGCCTGCGATCTTTAAATAGTGATGGATGAAACGTCAAAAGATCGCAAGTTGCCCCAGTCCCCACAGGTTTTGGCGACTCATTTTCAAAACTCCTTCACGCCCTCATTTTCCGCAAACACACATGAACGTGAGGCAAAAAGCCTCTGAGACGAACGGTCGCAGCACACTGTTACAGAATCAGAAATGATCCATGTCACTTAAAGTGCTGTTTCTAAACGTTTCTGCGCTTTATCATTCGCGCACTAAGGACTGAAACGTTTCATTCGGCCCTTAAATCTCAGAGTGTGAGTCCTGTCGCCAAAGACAGCGCTACCCACGCTACAGCCATACCAAAAAGACCTTCATCTCGACCTATGTCCACATTCTTGACTTTGCGCAAACACCGCGTGCTATTCCCTATGGCCGGGCAAAAAGCCCTGACCTTGATCGGCGGCATCACCGCACTGGGCCTCGCCAGTTGCGCCCAAGCTGCTCCAGCTTTCGACAGCGACTCAAAATGGATGCTGGGCGATTGGGGCGGCACCCGTACCGAACTGGAAAAGCAGGGTTATAGCTTCTCGCTCGATTACGTGGGCGAAGTGGGTTCCAACCTGCACGGTGGCTATGACCACGACCGTACAGCGCGTTACAGCGATCAGTTCGGCCTGGGCACTCACCTGGACTTGCAGAAAATTTTGGGCTGGGACGACGCTGAGTTTCAACTGACGATTACCCAGCGCAGCGGCAACAACATCAGCAACGACCGGATCAATGATCCACGGGTTGGCGGCTTCACCTCGGCGCAAGAAGTCTGGGGCCGTGGCCAAACTACCCGCCTGACGCAGATGTGGTACAAGCAAAAGTTCTTCGATCAGAAGCTCGACATCAAGGTCGGCCGCTTTGGTCAGGGCGAAGACTTCAACAGCTTCCCCTGCGACTTCCAGAACCTGGCGTTCTGTGGTTCACAGGTCGGGAACTGGGCAGGCAGTATTTGGTACAACTGGCCCGTCAGCCAATGGGCACTGCGGGTCAAATACCACCTGACGCCTGAGCTGTACGCACAGGTCGGCGCTTATGAGCAGAACCCGTCCAACCTGGATCGCGGTAACGGCTTCAAACTCAGCGGCAGCGGCACTCAAGGTGCGGTGTTGCCCGTTGAGCTGGTATGGACTCCGAAGATTAATGGCCTGCCAGGTGAATACCGCGCCGGTTATTACTACAGCAGCGCCAAGGCCACCGACGTTTACAAGGATGCCAATGGCCAGCCGGCGGCCTTGAGCGGCGAAGCCTATCGCAGCAGTTCGAGCAAACACGGTATGTGGCTGGGGGTGCAACAACAACTGACCACCCGCGCCAGTGATCAATCCCGGGGGTTGAGCGTCTTCGCCAACGCCACGGTGCACGACAAGAAAACCAACGCCATCGACAACTATGTCCAGGCAGGCGTTGTGTACAAAGGGGTGTTCGATGCACGCCCCAAAGACGACATCGGCTTCGCGATGGCTCGGGTACACGTTAACCCGGCTTTTCGTAAAAACGCTGAAGTCACCAACCAGGCTCACGCCATTTACAACTTCGACAACCCGGACTACTTGCCACCTCAGGACACTGAATACAGCGCCGAATTGTATTACGGCGTGCATGTCACTAACTGGCTGACCGTGCGACCGAACCTGCAGTACATCCGCCATCCAGGTGGCGTCAACCATGTTGATGACGCCTTGATCGGCGGCCTGAAAATTCAAAGTTCGTTCTGACGAACGAGCTACAAGCCGCAAGTTGATAGCTAACCGCTTGAAGCTTGCCGCTTGCAACTTGCAGCTACATTTCATTTACAACGGAGAACCACACTATGAGCACTGATGGTGCTTTCAGTAGAAACCGCCTGCTACCGACATTGCTCGGTATCTTGCTGGTGCTAATGGGCCTGGCCATGTTGGTCGGGGGTATCAAGCTGGTCACGCTCGGCGGGTCGATGTATTACCTGCTGGCCGGTATCGGTTTCGGTTTATCGGGCGCACTGCTGATCGCCGGGCGCCGCGCGGCGCTGGCTCTGTACGCACTGGTTCTGTTCGCCAGCACCGTATGGGCGCTGGTGGAAGTCGGTCTGGACTGGTGGCAACTGGTGCCACGTCTGGCGCTGTGGTTCGCCATCGGTATCGTCCTGCTGTTGCCATGGTTCCGTCGTCCGCTGTTGTGCGGTCAGTCGGCACCGGTGGCCACTGGCGCACTGAGCATCGCCGTGATCTTGGCGGGTGTTGCTGCACTGGCTAGCCAGTTCACCAACCCTGGCGAAATCAAAGGCGAGTTGGATCGCGATGCCGTACCGGGCATGGCCAACACCGCACCGGCCATGCCGGATGGCGACTGGCAGTCCTACGGCCGTACCGGTTATGGCGATCGTTACTCCCCCCTGAAAGAAATCACCGCGCAAAATGCGCACAAACTGGTCCCAGCCTGGACCATGCGCACCGGTGATATTCCTGGTGAAGGCGATCCGGGTGAAACCACTGCCGAAAACACCCCGTTAAAAGTCAACGGCATGCTGTATGTGTGTACCCCACACAGCCAGGTGATCGCCCTTGACCCAGACAGCGGCAAGGAAATCTGGCGCTACGATCCGAAGATCAGCACGCAAAACGCTGCCAACTTCAAAGGCTGGGCACACATGACCTGCCGCGGCGTGAGCTATCACGACGAAAACGCCTACGCCAAAGCCAGCACTGAACAAAGCGCTGCCGAGCCTGCTGCTGCTTCAAGCAACGCGTGCCCACGTCGCCTGTTCTTGCCGACTGCCGACACCCGTCTGATTGCACTCAATGCCGACACCGGTAAAGTCTGCGAAGAGTTCGGTGACCACGGTTCGGTAGACCTGCGCCACAACATCGGCAGCTTTGCACCAGGCGGCTACTACTCCACCTCGCCACCTGCCGTGACCAAAGACTTGGTTGTGATTGGCGGCCACGTGACCGACAACATCTCCACTGACGAGCCATCCGGCGTGATCCGTGCGTACGACGTACGTACCGGCAAGCTGGTGTGGAACTGGGACAGCGGCAACCCGGACGACACCACGCCGATTGCCGAAGGCAAAACCTACACCCGTAACTCGCCTAACATGTGGTCGGTATTCTCGGTCGACGAAAACCTCGGCATGCTGTACCTGCCGATGGGCAACCAGATGCCTGACCAATATGGCGGCGACCGTACCGAAGACTCCGAGCGTTACAGCGCAGGCGTGACTGCTCTGGACATCAACACCGGTAAAGTCCGTTGGTATCGTCAGTTCACTCACCATGACCTGTGGGACATGGACGTGGGCGGTCAACCTACCCTGATGGACCTCAAAACCGCTGATGGCGTGAAACCGGCTCTGCTGGCCTCGACCAAGCAAGGCAGCATCTACGTTGTTGACCGTCGCACTGGCGAAGACATCGTACCGATCCGTGAACTCCCGGCACCGGGCGGCGCAGTTGCTGGCGACCACACCGCGCCAACCCAACCGCGTTCGGACCTGAACATGATTCCGCCAGAACTGACTGAGCGTGACATGTGGGGCGTTACCCCGTTCGACCAAATGCTGTGCCGGATCAACTTCAAATCCCTGCGTTACGACGGCATGTACACCCCGCCATCGCTGCAAGGTTCGATCGTGTATCCAGGCAACTTCGGCGTGTTTGACTGGGGCGGTATCTCGGTCGACCCAGTGCGCCAGATCGCATTCCTGAACCCTAGCTACATGGCCTTCACCTCCAAGCTGGTTCCACAGGCAGAGGTTGCAGCCATGGGTCCACGTAAAGGCGAAACCTCGGGCGTACAACCGAACAAAGGCGCACCTTACGGCGTGATCCTGGAACCTCTGTTGTCGCCAGTTGGCTTGCCTTGCCAGGCACCTTCGTGGGGTTACGTTGCTGCGGTCGACCTGACCAACAACAACGTCATCTGGAAACACAAAAACGGCACCGTGCGTGACAGCTCGCCGGTACCGATCCCACTGCCAATGGGCGTTCCAAGCCTGGGCGGCACCGTTACCACAGCCGGTGGCGTTGCCTTCCTGAGCGGCAGCCTTGACCAATACCTGCGTGCGTACGACGTAAACAACGGTAAAGTCCTGTGGGAAGGTCGCCTGCCAGCAGGCGGCCAAACCACTCCAATGACCTACACCGGCAAAGACGGCACCCAATACGTGGTCGTCATGGCGGGCGGTCATGGTGGTCTGGGCACCAAAAAAGGTGACTACATCATGGCGTTTAAACTGGCTGAGTAAGTTTTACAGCTGGTTTTAGAGAAGGCGGCTATCGCGAGATAGCCGCCTTTTTTGTGGGTGGGGTTTGAGACTAACTGGCGCGCGCTGCCAGTTGCGCTTCACGGGCGGCGATGGCGAGTTCTAACTCTGGGGAGCGCTTGGCCCATTGCTCGGGTGGGAGGGGTTTGGACCATTCGATGATGTCGGGATGATCAAGAGTGGGCGGTGGAGAAAGCTTCCACGTTTGGAGCATAAATACGATGGGGCCGCCAAAAATAAAAATACCTGCAAATAACCATGCAGCCTTTAGGAACTCACCTGCCCGCACGTGCTGCCATATACCGTTCGCGTATTCACAACAAACACCCCAGATAACCCCCCGCCCTTTCAAATTAGCGCGACCGCTTTCAAAGTCATTACCTTGAGGCAAAATATGAGGACCTATTTCCATATAACTGCGTATACATTCCCACTGCGACATGGCTGCTTCGTTGCCGCCACAGTTAAACCCCAACATAAAATGTTTATTGTTTTCTGCCACTAGGGCATTGGGGTTATCGAAACCGATAAATAATAAGCCTGTTGTAGTTCGCCCAGCCTGACTGACAGACGAGTGTTGAGAGGCCGCGGCAGTTACCGTTTCCCATGGCACGATCCAGTATTCACCCTCTCCACGGGGGACACAGACTTCACGGCGCTGGCGGTTAAAGCGGATGGGTAAAGGGGTTGGACGGAGCAAGCCGTACAAAAACATAAGCGAGGGAATACCGATAATTATCGCAGTGCCTATTCCAATTATGTAGAACGTAGCGTCATTCCATGAGTAATATCCCATGACTGAAAACATCAACGACATAACCCAAATTGACATAACTGCGCCTGCGACATTGAAATTTCCAACATCTAAGAACACATCATTTTTTCGCCAAATCATATTTAACCTATCCATAGGTTTTTTTCCTGTTGGAATAGGAAATGGTGCCAAATAATCTTGCTGCGAAAACAAGTTTTTTTTACTCGTGCCGGCGGCTGGCATACTCATCGTTTGATACCTGGCTGCAAACCGACCGAGTATCTTACGCAGAACTCATTATCAAATACTTGGTCATCACAGGAAAATAATTCACCGCTAATCAGGTGGAAATTAAAAATCATACTACGCCATCCTCGCTGCTAGTTCGGCTTCACGTTGGGCGATGGCGAGTTCTAACTCTGGGGAGCGCTTGGCCCATTGTTCGGGCGGGAGGGGTTTTGACCATTCGATGATGTCTGGACAAGGAAACTCTGGTAAAGGATAAAGTTTCAATCGCTCAAGAGCGTCAATAAGAAAAGTATTAAATATAAATACCCCACAAAAGCCCTCCCACAACAAAGCCATAAACCAGCCTTTACGCTTAGCCGCTTTAAAAAGACTTTCCACGTAAGTAGCTAATATTCCTTTGGGGTGGTGAAATCTCGCACTATTATCCTGTACGACATGCGGCCCTACTTCCATAAAACTGCGCATACACTCCCACTGCGCCATCGCCCCCTCATTTGACCCGCAATTAAATCCTAAAAAAAAGTGCTTGTTTCCAGCCTCTCCCTGTACATCCGGATTATCGAAACCTATCAACAGCATCCCCATAGAATGCTTTCCCACTTGACTGACAGTCGAGTGCTCAGAGGTTGCGGCGGTTACCGACTCCCACGGCACAATCCAGTATTTTCCGTCTTTAAGAGGGACACAGACTTCTCGGCGCTGGCGGTTGAATCGAATGGGTAAGGGGGTTGGCTTGAAGAGGCTGTAGATCAACATCAGTATAGGAATAATCAATATACAAGCTCCATACAGATAGATGCCAGAGTCGTTCGTCATATAAGCAAGGGATATGAAAAGCAAAATCATTGGCCATAATATTAATATTCCAGACCCAATGCTGTAACTCCCAATATCTAAATACACATCATTTTTACGCCAAATCACGTTAACCATGTCAACTGCCACCTCGCCTGTGGGTATAGCTAAGGGGGCCAGGTAATCTTGTTGAGAAAACAGACCTTTCTTTCTCGTGCCTGCAGTTGGCAAGCTCATCGTTTGATCCCCGGCTGCAAATAAATTGAACGTTGCTGACCGTCCAATTGATAACGCTTTGCGCTGTCCAACTCTGGCGTTGGGTCATTACGCAAGGCGATTACTCCGGTTGCAGCGCTCAATGTGAACGCAACACCTTGTTCTCCACCTACAAATTTGAGAGCGCCTAGCATTGAGGTCAAGGGGGTTTGGTATCTCAAGCGCAAAGACACTGTGGTGGGTTGCGATCCAAACAAGTTAGGCACAGTGTTGAATGGTCCGCTCAAACGTAAACCCTGCCCTTGAGTATGCGGAATCCACTCACAACGACTGTGGTGTATCCAGCAGTCGCCAATATCTTGCATAGGATCTTCACGAGAGTATTTCCCCTCGCCATTTTTTATCCGCTCGCGCATCGCCAGAGTATCTAGCGGATTACCAATCAGGGTTATATCTAGATATGCATTACTGGGTTCTGCTCCTGGCAGATCTATGGTGAGGGTTTTGATCGAACTTTTCATTACACCTGATTGCAAAGAATTTATCACACCCTTTGGCTCTGCGGATTCAAAGCTGACTCTGGGGGTGTAAAGAATGCCGTATAAGCGATTAAGTTCATCTTGCTGGGCATCAAATGTAATTGGGGTCAGGTTTCTTGCACGTGACCTAGACCAGCAACAATAATTTAGAAAATTCTGCATCGGCGTTTGCTGGAAATACCAAGCGATCAGGTAAAGCACACCCAGTACAGCAATCAGAAGGTTAAGCGGCCCCATCCAAAATAAAAATCGTGACAGTGCAAATGCAACACTGAGATTTCCGCTTAGAGCTCTAAAAGTGTAAATCGCCCCATTGAGTGCTACAGCCCCACCAGTAAAAATTTGGCCGCCAACAATGTTTTTACGCATTTGTAGCCACGGATCGATAGAGCATTGCGAATTTTCAAGTTGTAGTTGGAGAGATTTAAACTCGTTGATTGCAGCCACACCAGAAAGTGCTCCAATAATCCCTCCAAGGAGAGTCCGTACAGGTGCTGCGGCTAAACCGATCGAAAATCGAGCTGTCTTACTAACCTGACTATCAACCACTGCCACCAATGCCGCTCCGGCATATAGCTTCGCCGACCAAGTGTCATATATCCGTTGTTGATCCATCCCCTCCAACTCACTTGCCTGCGCCAGATAATTACTGGCATTCCAACTGTTGAGCAGTAACGCTGTCAGGGCGATCAAACCGCCACTGTTTTTAACTGCCACAGAGTCGACTATTTTTGAAACGTGACCGCGGCCGATGGCTTTACCCGTGGTATTGACCCATTGCGCGAGGTCTTCCGCAGCCTTGCCAAACTGCTGTAAGACTTGATATTTGCCTTGGCTAACTAATCGTAGGCCAATTTGATGAGCGGCTCGGGTGGCGGTCATGATGGCCAGCCAAGGCCCTTTAAGCGGTTCCCCTGCTTTGCTGCTAAGCAACAACAGTGATGCGCTCAAGCGTTTTACTAGGGTGTTCCAAAGACTATTAGCGTTGCCCGCCATAGCACTGAGGCCAGACAAGATATTGATACCCTCTGGCCCCAGTACCTTGCTCATTGCAGCTATCGCATTGGCCTGATTCTCACTACTCAGCGCCGCAACCAACTCAACGGCACGACTGCTGGTATTGACCGCGCCCTCAAGTGTCGGCCTCCAGCCGTAAAACAGCTGCCGCAACGCCCCGTCATCCGCACTGCGCACGTACGCTGCATATTGCTCTGCCCCGACGTTGCGCAAGCACTGGGCGCTCAGGCACGCCAAGGCCAACTCATCGAGCCATTGGCGATGTTCGCTATCGTGGTAATCCACAAACCACGTGCCGCTGTGGTGTCGCAGCAAGTAGACGCCACGGTCGGCGTAAAGCGTTTCGTGTCGTTTCTTAAGATGTTCAAAGTGTGCCGGAGCCGTTTCGTCAAGCCATTGGTTCATGGCTGGCAGGTCGATGTACTCCTCAACTTTATCGCTGACATGACGATTTTCGAGGTTGGCGACTTTGACATCACGGTAGTCACGGACTACCCCTTCGATTTCAGTGTGAAGTTGATGCGGGATAAAGCCTCGAACAGGCGCTACGGCGGCCTTTACATCAGCTTTCACCTTAAGCAAGAGTGCATCAGCCTCTTCGTGGCTGTACTGACGACCGCGTTGCTGGTTGATGCGTGATTCTTCTTTGAACAATTCATCCAATCGATGATGAGCCTTGAGCAAGGTTTTACCCTGTTCTGGCGTCAATTCAATATCGTGCTCGCGATAGCGATAACTCAGGTTTCCCGCAAGTTCTGCGCCGTCTTCTGTAATCAAGCTGCGCACAAACCCGCCAATACTCAGCCGCAGGTTGTTGTCGGCTTGCCACTGTTCATGCCGAGATTCGACGAGTTCTTGTTCGTGGTTGATGTCGCGTAATACGCCGAGGTCATCGTCCAGGCAAGCCAGTACGGTGTACAAGCCGCGTGATTGGGTGTGGGCGGTTTCCATCAGGCTTTGGGTCGTGGTCGGTGCCCATGGCACGGCGCTCCATTCACCCGGCGCAGGGATGTCATCGGGAACCGGGGGGTACTGCGCAGCAACTTTGGCTCGCTCACTGAGCCAACGCTGGGTGTCGGTGTAGTCTTTGATCGTGCTGGGTGTCGGATCGTTGATAGCTTCTTTGCCCAACTGCTCTGCCTGCTTGTGCAGGGCGGGTTGATTACGCTGGTAATCAATCGCCAGCGCCAAGTCATAGGTGCTCGGGATCAGCTCGGCCATGAGCGTGTTGGCTTCTGTCAACGGCACGCAATGCGGCGCTTGCAGGGTGTTGGCGACTTGCCGCAGGTCGAGGCGGCGCATGCGTTTGGCACGATTTTCGGGTTCGCTGAGGTGCGCGCAGGAGGTCGAGTTCAGCGGGATTTCGCTGTAGAGCATCCAGGCTTCCTGGTGCTTGTCCAACGCGATACCGCTGTGGGTGCCGACATTGATGACGGTGTCATCGTCCTCCAGTTCTTGTTCGCGCAGCAGGTGGTTTTCAGCCATCGCATAACGCTGAAGCGGGCCGTTGCCTTGCCACACATAGACAAATCCCGTGCGCAAAAGACGGGCTGCCATGGGGTGGCTTTTGGGCTCGACCCCGGGCTGACAGGCCGAGTGGCTGGCAGGCTCTTCGCTGAGGGCGTAGCGCACGGGGACCACGAAGATCTGCGGCTGGCTGGCCGGACATTGCTGCACGGTGCTGTTGATGTCGACGTGTTCGCGGGCGTTGGCTGCGCGTCTGGCTTCAGCCAGATTGACCACTGTGGCAAGGCTTTTATCGAGGCTCATACCGCGCTCTCTCTGGGGGTAAATTGTGAAATCAATTGGTCCAGAACCTGTTCCAGACGCCGCTCAGGCGATGCATCACGCTGACTCAACAACTGGCGATACACCTCTTGGCCCGACCCGTCGGGAAACTCATCGCCAAAGGCGGCATACACACTTGCCCAGGCCATCACTTCGTTGTCTGCGCTGTAGCCCTGACGTGCCGCATGACGCTGACATCTCTGCGCCCACTCCTGCTGGGCCTGCGCGTCAAGGCCCTGCAAGCAATGAGGAAAGTAACGCTGGCAATGGGCAACAAGGTGTTGCGTGAACAACTCACGCTGGGCTTGGCAAAGGTGCTCCAACTCTTGCGCACTTAAACTCAACCAAGGCGTCGCTGCGTATTGGCCACAAGGCTGCTCAGGATTTTTCTGATGGATGACAAGCCCCGCGGGTAATCGGATGCAGCGCACCGGCCCCATCAGTCGATCACGCTCGGCCTCGGCCAAATCCGCTAGCCACAGGCGGGCAATGCACGGGTCGTAATAGCGGAAAAAAGCGCTGACATCGCCCTCCAGCCGGACATGGATCAGGCTGCGCAGATGCTCAACCACGTGGACCTCATTTGCGTCAGATTCCAGCCAGATACCTGCACTGGCCTGCCATTGATCGACAAAGGTACTGGCCAGCGCACTGCCCGGCTCAACCGGAACTAACACCGGGCCAAAAGAGGCCATCCCGGCGTAGCGGGTGGTCAGATACAGCGAATGTGTCACGGTGATTTTTGCCAGCTCAAACAGGCGCGGGTAGAGATGTGGGATCAGGTTGCTGTCGAGCAACAGATAGGCGCGAGTCATGCTTGCCCCTCCTTAAGTGTTTGACAGACCAGGCACACGGGCGCTTTTTGGGCGCTTG
This sequence comes from Pseudomonas sp. NPDC096917, assembly GCF_044762555.1. Taxonomy (NCBI): domain Bacteria; kingdom Pseudomonadati; phylum Pseudomonadota; class Gammaproteobacteria; order Pseudomonadales; family Pseudomonadaceae; genus Pseudomonas; species Pseudomonas sp. NPDC096917. Next base: position 58,892 of record NZ_JBIWEO010000014.1, read on the forward strand.
CGCGGAGAAAGGTTCGTTGCTGGGATTCAAGCGCCACCGCCGTCATCACCTCGACCCCATCCGGCACCGCCAACAAGGCAGGCATGCCCGGTATCGGCACGCCCCCGGGCAAAATCGGTGAGCTGCTGTAAATCCCGGCCGGTGTGAGTTGCAGGTGTTGCCCACCCGCCATCAGGGTCATGCTCGCGCCGCCGTTCACCACCAACGTGGCCCCGGCCTTGATGTGTGCGTGGACCCCGGCTTCAATCGCCATCACCAGCCCCACCCGGGTGTGGCTGCTGACGGCGACGGCCTGAAAGTCATTGCCTTGCAGTTCAATCTTTCGATCCGCAGTGACGGTCTGCTGGTCTTCTGCTCCAAGCACCACCACGCTGTTGCCCACGATGGTTTCTTCTCGCTTGCCGTCGACTTGCACGTGGCTGTCGTTTTCGATGTGTTGCGCCATATCGCGCTGGGCATGCAGGTAGATTTTTTCCTGACCTGTGCGGTCTTCGATGCGCAGCTCGTTATAGCCACCGCCCGCCAGTGAGCTGCGACTGCGAAAGATGCTTTGGGTTTTCTCGGCCGGCAACTGGAGTGCGCTTGGGGTGAGGCTCGACACCAGGCAGCCCGACACCACGGGCTGGTCAACATCCCCTTCGAGGTAGCTGACCAATACCTCCATGCCCACTCGGGGGATGGTCACGGCGCCGTGGCTGTCGCCTGCCCAACTGGACGCCACACGCAGCCAGCAACTGCTGGTGTCGTCGTCCACCCCGCTGCGATCCCAATGAAAGCTGACTTTGACTCGGCCAAACTGATCGCAGTGGATTTCTTGACCCGCCGGGCCGGTGACACGCGCCGTCTGGTTGCCATGCAAACGCGGCCTGTCGAAGACGATGGGCGAGCGGTAGGTCACGTTCTCTGGAGTGGCGAGAAAGCAGTTGCGATAGCCCTGGGCAAAGTCCAGGGCATGCTCGATCTGCGATTGGCCGCCCTGCTCTTCCAGCACCTGCGGCTGCTTGCCTTCGTGGTGAACGCGGGTCAACAACCACGGCGCATTCCAGTCGCTGTAGGGATGCTGACTCAGGGTCAGAAAATGGCCACTGCTCAAGGTCGGCTGATCGCTGTGGCCGCTGGCCTGACGGTAATCGCTCTGATGCTGCTCCAGGGCTCTCTGGCTTTGGCGTTCGCCGTGGGCGTCGTTGCTGAAACGGCCGGGGTAGGTGTAATGCTCAAGCGGGCGTCGATTGAGGTCGGCGCGGCTCTGCGCCTGGAGCGTGCGGCTGGCAGTCTTGAAATCGTAATCGCGACGCAGGGTGCTGTTGGTCCGGGTTGTCAGGCGCAGATCAAAGCGGTCGACTGCCGCTTCTTGGGCCACCATGCCAGCGTTTTGCACGTAGGGTGTCGCCCGCTCCAACGCAGTGAAAGCCGTCTGACCATCGCCGAACTGCAAATAATGGGCGTCGGACGAATGCTTGAAGTGATAGTGAATACCCTCTTCAAAACACAGCCGCTGAATAAAGTGCAGGTCTGATTCGCCGTACTGCACGCAGTATTCACGCGGCGCGTAGGTCGCCTGCAGGGAAAAGCCGTAAATCGTGCTGAGAATGCCGTGCTCTTCGAGCAGGGTTTCGATGATCTGCTGCACGGTCTTATTCTGAAAAATACGCTGATTCGTGCGGTGCTCAAGGTAAGCCAAGCGCGGGACCAGCGTCAGACGATACAGGCTCAAGCGTTTACCGGGGCTGCTGTGGGCGATGCGATAAATCTGCCCGTGGATGCCATGCCCCTGTCGATCAAACCCAAGAAAGGCCGAAGTGTGCAGCAACGCTTCGAGGTCCAGATCAGCGCGATCACACACCAGTTCGACGTCAAACGAGAAGGGGCTGCTGATCGCTTCGTCACCGCTGAATGCCAGCACCTGGACCGGGTGAGCGCATGCAGTGAGGGTCAGGCTGAACGAAGTGTCGCGAGCAATTGCGGGCATCCATGACTCCTCAGGCGTAAGGGCTCACTTGCGAGGAAGCAGCCTCAACACAAAGGGATGAACGCTAAAGGATGGACGCGGGAGTGGATGTAGGACGCTTCCCTAACTCTTGTTAGAAACGGGCCTTACTTTTATCGTGTCTCGCGGTCCTGTGTTTTTAAAGACCAAAAGATCGCGCGCAAGCTCGCGCCTACAGGGGATTAGCGCGAGCTCAGGCCGTGGCCCGCAACTGGTTAACCCACACTTCGAATGCCACTGCGTCCAACGGCCTGCTGATCAAGTACCCCTGGGCCGTGTCGCAGTGCCAGCGCTTAAGCAGGTCAAGGCTGTGTTGGTACTCCACGCCTTCGGCCACTACTTTAAGCCCAAGGTTGTGGCTCATTTCGATGGTCGAACGCACGATCACGGCATCTTCACTGGCTTCGTCCAGGTTACGCACAAAGGATTGGTCGATTTTCAGCTCTTGCACCGGCAGCCGTTTAAGGTGTGCCAGTGAGGAATAGCCGGTGCCAAAGTCGTCCACCGACAGGCTGATGCCGCAGTCACGCAGCCCTTCAAGCACGGTGAGTGAGTGTTCGGGGTCGAGCATCACAGCACTTTCAGTGATTTCAAAAATCAGTTGCTGAGCCGACACCTGATAGCGGGCCAGCAACGCTGCAACCTTGGTCGCCAAGTCATCGCCGCGCAAATCAGCAGCCGAAATATTGATCGACAGTTGCAGGTGCAACCCTCGCTGGTTCCACTCGGCCATCTGCCGAATACCTTCCTCGATCACCCAGTCGGTCAGCAAGTTCATGCTGCCGGTGCTTTCGGCCAACGGGATAAATTCTGTCGGCGATACCCGTCCAAACTCCGGGTGCTGCCAACGCAGGAGCGCTTCGGCCTGGCTCACATGACCATTACGCAGGTCTAGCTTGGGTTGATAGTGGATAAACAATTCGTCTTCGCTCGCCGCCCGGCGCAAGTCGCGAATCAACTGGATCTGGCGCTGGTGCGCCAGGTCGCGGTCTTGCTGATAGACCTGCAAGTAACCCGGCGAAGACGCTGCATCATTGCGGGCAATGGCTGCTCGGGCGATCAAATCGTCGGCGGTTTGGCCGTGGATCGGGTACACCGATATTCCCATGCAAATTTCCAACTGCACGTCGTGCCCGTCAATGTTGAACGGCCGGCTCAATAATCCATGCAAGCGATCCGCCATCACGATCCCGGCATCCACCTGAGTCTTTTCAAGCAGAAGTAAAAACTCATTGCCACTGAGGCGTGCGGCGGTGGCGCTTTGCGCCAGCGTTTCAAGCAGCAGGCGGCTGATCTCGCGCATGATCCGTTCCAGCCCTTGCGGACCAGAGCTTTCGCTGATCAGACGGTAGTTCTCAATGCCTAAATAGATCAACACCACGCTGCGCCGAGCACTGATAGCATTGCCCAGACGCTCCATGACCAACGCGCGGTTGGGCAACCCCGTGAGCGGGTCGTGCAGCGCGTTATACGCCAATTGCTGCTCGCGCTCGGCAATCCCGTTTTGCATCATGTTGAAAGCGCGAGCCAGAAAACCCAACTCATCGCGGCGCTTAAGCAGCACTGGGGTTGAATAGTCACCCCGGCCAATGCGTTGCGCCGCTTCGGCCAGCAGGCTCACGGGGCGAGAGACTTCGCGGGCCAACCACAGCGCCCCCAATAAAGACGCCAATAAGGCGGCGAGGGAGATCCACAGAAACTTGCGGTCCAGCGAGGCAAAGGCTTGAAGGGTTTTATCCAGCGGGCTTTGCAACAAGGCCAAAACCTGGCCGTTGGCTGGGTCGCCGGAGTTGCCCAGTTGTAACACCTGGCCCAGGAAGCGTTGATCGCCGATCTCACAGAAGTGGGTCATGGGCCCCGCCGGATGTTCACGCAGAAACGCAACGATACCGGCGTCCATCGCCTCTGGCTGAGTGCTGATCAAGGTAGCGGACTGACCGTCTTTTATTGCCAGAAATGACACTTCGAGGTTGCTCAGGGTGCGCAGTTCGCGGGCAAACACGTTATTCATCGGCATGCCCGAAACGATCCGCATCACAGGCAAGGGCGCCAGTACGACACCCTGGACCATCATGTAAGGGCGCCCATCAAGCACACCAATCAGCATTGTCTGTGCGGCGCGCCGCGCATGCGCCAGGGCGTTGGCGTAGGGAAACACCGTTCCGGGCGGCAAGCTTTTCAGCGGACTGATGACGATCTTGTCTTGCAAGTCGAGGACAAACACATCACTGCCGCGAAGGCTCGGCTCGAAGGCCTCCAGCGCGTGTTCTATTTTCTGCGCACGGCCATCTACGGCAGCTTCGCGAAAGTCCTGGTCGTTGGTTAACCAGTTAAGGCCGTACTGAATACGGCGCCCGCGAAAGTCGATAAAACGCTCGAACACCCGAGTCCCGTTTTTCAGTTGCTCCTGGGCCTGATCGCTGGCAGCCGTCACGGTTGCTGCTTTCACGGCAAAATACACCGCACCGATCACCACCAGCAAAAGCAGCGCCAGTACCACGCTGATATGGGCCTGAAAGCTATTGCGCAGCTTCATGGGGTGCCCTCAATCCTTTGACGATACCCCGTCTTTTAGAAAATCCCTTAGGGTCTGTTCCCGTTTCATTGCAGCCGCGACGAAAGCCCACGTGGTGCAGGGCAAGGCGCGAGAAGCATAGTTTGGTTGTTCCCAATAAGCTTCGAGCAACGCCGCCCTGCGCCACGTGGACTTTCGTCCCTAGGGGCCTCGTGTCAAATTTAGCCAGGCTGTGTTGCAGAGCTTGGGAAGGGAACAACCATTCCCTTCGCTCTGCGCCTTGCCTGGCTAAATTTGACCCAGCGACGCGGCTTGCAATGAAACGGGAACAGACCCTAGGCATTCGTGCATCCTCTGCATCCTGATGAAAGTCAAATAACTGGCTTTCTGCTCAATCCTTTTTTTTTCAGCACCACGGCTTCGCGATAGAAGATCGCCTAATAAATACGGGCCGTCTACCGTCAAGTTGTTGGCGACAAAGCGCTAACTTTTGGCACGCATCACACCCGCCAGCGCCTGCCAGGAAAGAGTCGGGAGATTAGCCTAATGTGGGTCATTGGCTGATTTTCACGGTGAACAAAACTTCACCATTGAAACCTCTATCACAGTGCCCCATCTAAGACACATACCCCATTGCGCAGGTGCCCCATGAGCGACCAGCAGGATTTTACGGACAACACAGCTGAGTACACCGATGTAGAGCACACCGAGACCGAATCCACGGTACACACAGGAGGGACTGAACTGGCTCTGCCAGGGCAGAATCTGCCGGACAAGGTTTACATCATCCCGATTCATAATCGGCCGTTCTTCCCGGCACAAGTGTTGCCGGTCATCGTCAATGAAGAACCCTGGGCCGAAACTCTGGACTTGGTCAGCAAGTCGCCTCATCACTCGTTGGCGCTGTTTTTTGTCGACACCCCGACTGACGATCCGCGCCATTTCGACACCAACAGCCTGCCGGAGTACGGCACGCTGGTGAAGGTTCATCACGCCAGCCGTGAAAACGGCAAACTGCAATTTGTAGCCCAGGGCCTGAGCCGTGTGCGCATCAGCATGTGGCTCAAACATCACCGCCCACCGTATCTGGTGGAGGTCGAGTACCCGCAAGAAGTGAAGCAGCCCACCGATGAGGTGAAGGCTTACGGCATGGCGCTGATCAATGCGATCAAAGAGCTGTTGCCGCTCAACCCGCTGTACAGCGAAGAGTTGAAAAACTACCTCAATCGCTTTAGCCCCAACGATCCGTCGCCGCTGACCGACTTTGCGGCCGCGTTGACGTCGGCCACCGGCAACGAGCTGCAAGAAGTGCTCGATTGCGTGCCGATGCTCAAGCGCATGGAAAAAGTGTTGCCAATGTTGCGCAAGGAAGTCGAAGTCGCGCGGCTGCAAAAAGAAATTTCGGCCGAGGTAAACCTCAAGATCGGCGAGCATCAGCGCGAGTTCTTTCTTAAAGAACAACTCAAGGTCATCCAGCAAGAGCTGGGGCTGACCAAGGATGATCGCAGCGCAGACATTGAACAATTTCAGCAGCGACTGGAAGGCAAGAACCTGCCCGCCCAGGCGCGCAAGCGCATCGACGAAGAGATCAACAAACTGTCGATCCTGGAGACTGGCTCCCCCGAATATGCCGTCACCCGTAACTACCTGGACTGGGCCAGTTCGGTGCCGTGGGGCGTGTTTGGTCAGGACAAACTCGACCTCAAGCACGCGCGTAAAGTGCTCGACGCACACCACGCAGGGCTTGATGACATTAAAGATCGCATCCTCGAGTTCCTCGCCGTAGGGGCCTACAAAGGCTCCGTCAACGGCTCGATTGTATTGCTGGTCGGCCCGCCGGGCGTGGGTAAAACCAGTGTCGGCAAATCCATTGCTGAATCGCTGGGTCGCCCGTTCTATCGCTTCAGCGTGGGCGGCATGCGTGATGAAGCCGAGATCAAGGGCCATCGTCGCACCTACATTGGCGCCCAGCCGGGCAAGCTGGTACAGGCGCTCAAAGATGTTGAAGTGATGAACCCTGTGATCATGCTCGACGAAATCGACAAGATGGGCCAAAGCTTCCAGGGTGATCCTGCTTCGGCATTGCTTGAAACCCTGGACCCGGAACAAAACGTCGACTTCCTCGACCACTACCTGGACCTGCGTCTGGACTTGTCGAAAGTGTTATTTGTGTGCACCGCCAACACCCTGGACTCGATCCCCGGCCCCTTGCTCGACCGCATGGAAGTGATTCGCCTCTCGGGCTACATCACCGAAGAAAAAATCGCGATAGCCAAACGTCACCTGTGGCCTAAGCAGCTCGAGAAAGCGGGTGTTGATAAAACCAGCTTGAGCATCAGCGACAGCGCCTTGCGCGCAGTGATTGACGGCTACGCCCGTGAAGCCGGTGTACGCCAGCTGGAAAAACAATTGGGCAAACTGGTGCGCAAATCCGTGGTCAAGTTGCTGGATAAGCCTGACGCCGTAATCAAGATCGGCCCCAAAGACCTTGAAGCTTCGCTGGGTACCCCAGTGTTCCGCAACGAGCAGGTCATTAGTGGTACCGGGGTGATTACCGGCCTGGCCTGGACCAGCATGGGCGGCGCAACGCTACCGATTGAGGCCACGCGCATTCACACCCTCAACCGTGGCTTCAAGCTGACCGGGCAACTGGGCGATGTGATGAAAGAGTCTGCAGAAATCGCCTACAGCTATATCAGCGCTAACCTCAAACAGTTTGGCGGCGATCCGCGATTCTTCGACGAAGCCTTTGTGCACTTGCACGTGCCTGAAGGGGCGACGCCAAAAGACGGCCCAAGTGCCGGCGTGACCATGGCCAGCGCCTTGTTGTCTCTGGCCCGAAATCAGCCGCCGAAAAAAGGGATTGCCATGACTGGCGAGCTGACGCTCACCGGGTATGTTCTGCCGATTGGGGGCGTGCGTGAAAAAGTGATTGCAGCGCGTCGGCAGAAAATTCACGAATTGATCTTGCCCGAGGCTAACCGTGGCAACTTTGAGGAACTGCCGGACTACTTGAAAGAAGGCATCACCGTGCACTTTGCCAAGCGCTTTAACGATGTGGCTAAAGTGTTGTTTTAAAAAACCGTCGTCACAGCCCGTGCCACTGTAGAAGCGAGCGTGTTCGAGATCTTTTGATCTTTTAAAAGCTCGCTTCTCCAGTCGGGACTGCGCTGCAACCCGCTACAAAGCTGACTTTAGTAAACGCCCTGTTATTTCTGACAGTAGACACATGTTTTTTTCCCACCGTTAATAGCGCCTTAGCCGATACGAATTAACGTTAGGGCCTTGTTTATGACACACCATCATCCTGCCTATAGAAACCCTAAAGTCATTTGGCCTAAAGTCCAATTTCCAAAGGTGTTCAATCCCCGAACACGAGGCGAACTCCACGCCGAGGTGCTCGATAGACCCGTGTTTGCTGCACAAGAAATGACCTTCGCCAGCAGCCACAAAAAGATCATCATCACCGCAGAATTCGATGATTTCGGGTCCGAGAAATATCGCGCCATCGCCCTGAATCTGGACATTAATATCCAGTCAGGTATTTACCTGTTTAAAAAAGGCGAACCCGGGCCGGTGCTCTCGATGTCTTACATCGAATACGTGGAAGTTGATGGTCGTGGGATGTATCACTTGAACCAGGCCGATGTCGGCACGGTGCACCTCAGCGTGATCGAAAGTTGCTATAGCGCTCGCTTGTTCACGTTTGAAGGCCTGGACCATAACGACGAAACAGTGGAGATGTGCGGCGACTTCAAAATCAGCCCTCCCCACGCCGGCTTCTGACAAGCGGGCTGCTGCAAGACGACAAATGGCGCAGCCGCCATCATGGGTTATGCTGCGCGCTTGTGTTTGTCCGACCGGAGCCTTCAATGTCCCTCGCACGTCTTTTTGCCCTGCTCAGCGTCGGCTTGCTGACAGCCTGTGCACATCAGTCAGCTAACAACACCGTTACCGTTGAAGAACAAAGCGACTGCCCTGTTGAACTGCAAACGGGGCAAAACCTGATTGTTTCGTTGCCCAGCAACCCCACCACCGGCTATCGCTGGGCCATTCAAGACTCTGCGGGCGGCGTGCTGCGCAGCCTCGGCCCTGAGGTCTACCAAAGCAGCGATAACGGCCAACTGCTTGGCAGTGGCGGGCAATCAACATGGCGTTTTCAGGCATTTGCACAAGGCAGCGGGCGCTTGCGCCTGACCTCTCAGCAACCCTGGGAGCCAGAATCCGAACCCGCTGAAAGTTTCGACTGCCCAATCACCGTGAAATGACAGGGCGCGCGGTTTATCAGACAGACCGCGCATCCCGGCGCCAACTTGGCTAAAATGCGGCCCCTTTTCTACTACCCAGCGCCGGAACTGTCGTGAGCAAAGAACCTGACCGTATTTTCGCCCAGCCCCTGGCCCAGGTGCCGGACTTCGCCTTTAACGAAGACGTGGTGCGGGTGTTCCCGGACATGATCAAGCGCTCGGTGCCCGGTTACCCGACGATTGTCGAGAACCTCGGCGTACTCGCTGCCCAATTCGCCCAGCCCAACAGCGTGCTGTATGACTTGGGCAGCTCGCTGGGCGCCGTGACCCAAGCGTTGCGCCGCCATGTGCGCAGCGAGGGGTGCAAGGTGATTGCCGTGGACAACTCGGCCGCCATGGTCGAGCGCTGCCGCGAGTACCTCAATGCCCAGAACTCTATGTTTCAGGAGTTACTGCCGGTTGAGGTGATTGAAGGCGACATTATCGCGCTGGCGTTTGAACCGGCCTCGGTTGTGGCGCTGAACTTCACCCTGCAATTTATCGCGCCTGAGCAGCGCCTGGCCTTGCTCGGTCGGATTCGCCAGTCGTTGCTGCCGGGGGGAGCGCTGATTCTGTCAGAAAAGCTGCGCTTCAATGATTGCGAAGAGCACACGTTGCTGACTGATTTACACATCGCGTTTAAGCGCGCCAACGGTTACAGCGACCTCGAAATCGCGCAAAAGCGCAGCGCCATCGAAAACGTCATGAAGCCCGACAGCCTTGAAGAACACCGCGAACGCCTGCTGGCGGCCGGGTTTTCGAAAGTCGTGCCGTGGTTCCAGTGTCTTAACTTTGCCTCGTTGATTGCCTTGCCATGATTGATCTTTCCCCCCTCGCCCGCCGTTTGGCGGGCACGCCATTGGCTGAATGGGCGAACACCCTGCAAGCGCAACTCGACACCAAAATGGAGAAAGGCCACGGCGACCTGGAGCGCTGGCAAAGTGCGCTGGATGCATTGCCTGACGTGCTGCCGACCGAAATTGACCTGCTCAACGGCCTGACCCTAGACACCCACTGCGACGACGAGACCCGCGTGCAAATGCGCAAAGCGCTGCTCGGCTTGTCGCCGTGGCGCAAAGGACCGTTCGATCTGTTTGGGGTGCACGTCGACACCGAATGGCATTCAGATTGGAAATGGTCACGGGTTGCCCCGCACATCGACCTTAAAGGCAAACGCATCCTCGATGTTGGCTGCGGCAATGGCTATTACATGTGGCGCATGCTCGGTGCAGGTGCTCATAGCGTGATCGGTGTCGACCCGAACTGGCTGTTTTTCTGCCAGTTCCAGGCCGTGCAGCGCTTCTTGCGGCAAGAAGCTGCCTGGCACCTGCCGTTCCCGTTTGAAGACCTGCCGCCCAACCTCGAAGGTTTCGACACCGTCTTTTCCATGGGGGTGTTTTACCACCGCCGCTCGCCTATCGAGCATTTGCTGGCGTTGAAAGACTGCCTGGTCAAAGGCGGCGAATTGGTGTTGGAAACCCTGGTGATCGAAGGCGACGTGAATCAGGTGCTGGTGCCTGAAGACCGTTACGCGCAGATGCGCAACGTGTGGTTTCTGCCCTCGATCCCGGCCCTTGAGCGCTGGCTGCGCCGTGCCGGTTTCAGCGACGTGCGCTGCGTGGATGTGAGCATCACCACGGTCGAAGAACAACGCGCGACCGAGTGGATGAAATTCCAGTCCCTGAGCGACTACCTGGACCCAAATGACCACAGCAAAACCATCGAAGGCCTGCCCGCGCCAATGCGCGCCGTGATCGTCGCCAGGAAATAAAAGCCCCCTTTGCGCGTGCAAGCTGCCCCTGGCTGCGATCTTTTGATGCTGAAGATCAAGAGATCGCAGCCTGCGGCAGCTCCCACGCGGGTTTTAGGATTTAGCCCTGCGTGCCTTAAAGAACTCACTCAGGACAGTGCCGCACTCGTCAGCCAATACCCCGCCTTCAAACAGCACCCGGTGATTCAAAAAACCCTGGGTGAAGAATTGCCCCTGACTCTGCACAATCCCGGCCTTGGGCTCCAGCGCGCCGAACACCACCCGCGCCACTCGCGAATGCACAATCAAGCCCGCGCACATGCTGCACGGCTCCAACGTCACGTATAGCGTACTGCCGGGCAGGCGGTAATTGCTGACCGCAGCCGCGGCCGCACGAATGGCGACCATCTCGGCATGCGCGCTGGGGTCGCTGCCGCTGATCGGGCAGTTGAAGCCGCGACCGATGATTTCACCGTTTTGCACCAGCACCGCGCCCACCGGCACTTCACCCAGCGCTGCGCCCTGAGCAGCCAGCGCCAGGGCTTCTCGCATAAAGTCTTGATCGCGGCTGCGGTCAATGATCTGGGGTTGACGCCCTTGTCGCATCAGGAAACCTCAATAGCGGCCATGAGGCCGGTTTCCATGTGGTCAATCACATGGCAGTGGAACATCCACACGCCGGGATTATCCGCCACCAAGGCCACGCGGGCACGTTCGTTTTTACCTAACAGGTAGGTATCGGTGAAATAAGGGGTAATCTTTTTGCGGTTGGATGCCAGCACCTTGAAACTCATGCCGTGCAGGTGTATCGGGTGCTGGTACTGGGTCATGTTCTTCAATTCGAAGATGTAGCTTTGGCCCAGCTTGAGTTTTGCGATAGGTCGGTCAGCGCAGGTCTTGTCTTTGATGTCCCACGCCACGCCGTTGATCTGCCACAGACTAGGTGGCTGGTCCGCGTCCGGGTTCTCAGACACGGAGCCGACCCATTCAAAATTGAAATTAATCTTCTCGGCATTCGCCACATCCGGCTCGGCAATCGGATTGGCGGGCAATGCAGGCGGCCACTCGCCAGGCGCATCGTTATTGGCCACCGACAGCAGCGTGCCCAAACGCACCGGGCCATCTCGCAGCGACAATTCTTCGCCTGCATTCGGCGCCTTGATTGCCAGGCAAATACGCATGCCGGGGCCTAGCCAGTATTCCTTGCCCAATGGCCGTGGCTCGATGGGGTTGCCATCCAACGCATAGATGCGCGCTTGCACACCGGGAATATTCAGGCGGTAGGTCAAGGTGTTGTCGAGGTTGAGAATGCGTACACGGGTAATCTGCCCGGCGGGCAACTCAATAGTGGGCACATGCGTGCCATTAATCGTCGATAAGCGCCCAGGCGTGCCGCCGCGCGCGGCTTCGCGGGTGATGCTGAACGGCAGAAAGCCGCCTTCTTCATCCACGTGCCAGTTTTTGATGCTCAGGGTACGTTCATGCTTGAAGCCGGTGGGCTCACGCTCTTCGATAATCAGCGGCCCGACCAGGCCACGGCCCAGTTCTTCGCTGCTGTTGACGTGCGGGTGATACCAATAGCTGCCAGCATCGGGCACGCGGAATTTGTAATCGAAGTATTCGCCCGGCAACACCGGCAATTGTGAGACGTAAGGCACGCCGTCCATTTCCAGCGGCAGACGGATGCCGTGCCAGTGAATCGTGGTGGCGACGGGTAAATGGTTAATAAACCGCACCCGCAGCCATTCACCCTGACGCACCCGCAGCTCAGTGCCCGGCGCCGAAGGGCCAAAAGCCCAGGCTTGGGTCTGATGACCCGGCACCAGTTCAACGTCCAGCGGGGCGGCAATCAGTTCGTAATCATGACCGGCCTGCTCATCGGCCATCTTGCCCAACCAGTAACGCGAAGCGCCTCCTGCGCCAACACCCACCACTACCAGGCCGGCTAAACCACCGAGTATTTGTCGACGGGTAAAGGACATGGGATTCACTACCTCTCGTATCTGGCGCGGGTATAGAGCCCGCAAAAGGCGAATACGATACACCTGCAATTGCGAAACAGTAAGGGCGGGGTGTCGCCCCCCTTGTATTCGCTGACAAGGCATGAGGCTGCAATCGTCAGCGCAGCAGTCGTAAATCAGACGCCTCGGTCTATCAGACGCATTGAGTGTTGAGGTCTTACCGGCACTGCGCTCCCGATCGCAGCCTCATGCCTCGTCAGCGACGACAGATCGTTTGCACAGCTTAAAAGTTAAAGTCCCACCACCAAATGCACCACGCCACCTTCCAGCGCCATCACCCCCGGCACACCCGCCAGGCGCAGGGCTTGCGGGTCGATACGCGTGGCATCGTGGAGTTCGACGCGGATACGGGTCAGGGCCACGCGCTGTTCGGACTTGAGGTTGCTGGCACCGCCAAGCGCCGCCAAGACCGCCGCCTCCAGGGTCGAGGTAGATGTCTTCGGCTCATCCGCCACCAGATCCGGGGTCAGGGCTTTCCAAAACGCCTGCTGAAATTTTGCAAACATGTTCAGTTCTCCAACACCAGTGAGGGGGCGGCCTGGGCCGATTGCGGCTGTTGCAAAACGGCTCGAACCTGATCGGCACTTTCCAGCGCCAGCACCTGTTGCGCCAGGCGTTGACAGGCTGTGTAGTCCAGCTCGCGTACCCGCGCTTTAATCGCCGGAATCAACGGCACGCTCACCGATAACTCATCAACACCCAGCCCCACCAGCACCGGCACCGCCAGTGACTCGGACGCCAGCGCGCCGCACACCCCCACCCATTTGCCGTGGGCATGCGCTGCTTTGACGGTGTTGGCGATCAGGCGCAATACCGCCGGGTGGACGCTATCGGCCTGACTGGCCAGACGCGGGTGGTCGCGGTCCATCGCCAAGGTGTATTGGGTCAAGTCGTTGGTGCCAATCGAGAAGAAGTCGACCTCGGGCGCAAACAGGTCGGCCATCAAGGCGGCAGCGGGTACTTCAATCATGATCCCCAGCTTGGGCAACTGCTGGATGCCCAGGCGCTGCGCCTGTTCTGCCAGTAACTGGCGCGCCAAGCGCAATTCAGAGACCTGCGTGACCATCGGCAACATGATGTGCAGACGTGTCAGGTCGGCGCTGGCCAGGATCGCGCTGAACTGTTCACGCAACAGCTCTGGACGTTCCAGGCACAAGCGAATCCCGCGCATGCCCAAAAACGGGTTGGCTTCATGTGCCATCGGTACGTAAGCCAGCGGTTTATCGCCCCCTACATCCAGGGTGCGTACGACCAGGTTGTACTCAGGCCCCACGGCCCGGGCGATGGCGCTGTAAGTGGCGACTTGCTCATCGTGGCTGGGCGCACGACTGCGTTCCAGGTACAAGAACTCCGAACGCAACAAACCGACGCCTTGCGCGCCGAGTGTCATGCCGTGCTCCGCCTCGGCCAGTGACGCAATGTTGGCCGACACTTCGATGTGACGCCCATCACGCGTATCGGCCCGCAACGACGCGTGCGCCAGCTCGCGCTGCTGGCGCAGACGCTGTTGCTCGCGCTTGGCCGTGAGCTGTTCAATCGCCGAGTCACTCGGGTGCACGTGCAACTCACCCTGTTCAGCATCCAGTAACACCGGCGTCCCGCTGGCCAGCGACAGAACCCGTGCTGGCAAACCGCACATCGCGGGCAAGCCCAAGGCACGCGCCAAAATCGCGACGTGACTGGTCGCGCCGCCACCGACGGTGGCAAAGCCCACCACCTTGCCCGTGTCGAGCCCTGCCGTTTGCGACGGGCTGAGCTGATCGGCAATCAGGATGGCGTTGTTCGGCAGCGTTTGAATCGTGTCCTCTACCCGCAGAATCAGCTTGAGCACCCGCTTGCCGACATCGGCCAGGTCTTGAGCCCTTTCAGCAAGAAACGTGTTGCCCATATTTCGAAACCGTTTTTCGTTCACTTCAACCGCATCGGCCCACGAGAAGGCCGCACTTTTACCCGAGGCTAAAAGCGTTTGCGCATGTTCAAGCAGACTTGGGTCTTGCAGCAGCTCTCGGTGCGCACTGAAAATCTGCGTTTGCGGCCCCTGACTGAATTCGCGGCCAAGCGTATCGAGCGCTTGGTCGGCCTTAAACAAGGCGCGTTGCAATTGCGCCTGTTCAAACGATTCACCGGCGCCCGCTTCTGGGTAGTGCAGGGCTTGCTCGGCGATTTGCACCACCTGCCCAAACACCGCACCGGATGACGCACAAATGCCGCGCAACACCGTGTCATCCACGGCAGGCGATTCGCTAGCCGCCACCGGCTCGGGTTCCACCCCGGCGGGCGTAACAGCCGTGACCACCTCGCCGCAGCCCGCCAGCAACAATTCTGACAACACGTGAATGGCCTGCTCGGCATCGTCACCTGTCGCACTGACTCGTACCACATCGCCGTGGGTCGTTTGCAGGGTCATGATGGCGACCAGCGACTTGGCGTTGATGCTTTCTTGGTGTTTATGCAAGCCGATGGTGGCACTAAAACCCTTGGCTGCCTGCGCGAACACCGCTGCCGGACGCGCATGCAAACCGTTGGGATTGGGCAGTGCAATGGCCGCCGAGAACAGCGCCTCACCTTGGGTGGCAGTCACGCGGGGCGCTGTCTGCGGCTCGGTGGCGCCCAAGCGCAATACCGATTGGCCGCACTCGACCCAACCGCTGCTGCCCGTCTCAGGGGTAAAGCTTTCGCCGCTCACCACCAACATCAACGTCAGCAAGCTGCGGGCCTGCTGAGCGATGTAATCGGCATCAAACTCGATCAATGCTTGCCCGGCCGTAACCTGTTGCCCCTCTTTGACCAAGGCGGTAAAGCCCTTGCCGCCGAGGTTCACTGTGTCCAGACCAATGTGCAGCAACACTTGCATGCCATTGGCGTGGGTGATGCTGACAGCATGCCCGCTGTGTTGCAGGTTGCTGACCACCCCGGTCAGCGGCGCGCACAGCACCTGCGACGTGGGATCGATACACAGGCCATCGCCCATCAAGCGGCTCGAGAACACTGGATCAGGAACGTGATCCAGTGGCATCAGAACACCCGACAGCGGCGCCAGCAGTTCCAGTTGTGGGGATGTGAGCATGTGATTTCACCTGCGGTTGATTCAGTTAAATGCCGCTGGAGCGCGAGCCCCGCCAGCGTCGCTTATTTCCACCAGTACTCGATTTGTACACCGGCGTTTGACCCCTGCAGCGCCTTGCCAAAGGCGCCGCTGTCAGACAATGCCGAACCGGCGTCGAACTCATTGGCGGCTCGTTGCGCCGCCGCGTTCCAGCTGGCGTAGGTGTAGTACAAACGCACCTCGGGGCGCGCCCAAAAGCTTGGGCCGTTAGGGGACCACGTCGGCGCGAACGTAAACTTGCTCAGCTTGCGCGTGCCATCTGTGGCCTTGACCTGATCATGACCAAACTCGGTCACCAGCTTGAATTGCTCGGTGATCGCATAAGTAGGTCGCACGCCCAGCGAAAGCCACTCTTGGTTGCCACCGTCCGGACGGAAGTCCTTTTGATACACCGCTTCGACTTGCCCACCAAAGCGCGGTGTCACTTGCCAGTCGAAGAACTCAACGACCCGATAACGCTTGCTGCTGTTATCCAGTTGGGTATTGCCGGTGTAGCCCAGCCCGGTGCCGGAGCCTTCGCCGTACTGCACGGCGAACTTGTTTTTACCGCCCAGAAAATCGCTTTGCACGTGCTGCGCAGTGATCGCCCAGCCGCTGTGTGCATCAGTGCGCTGCGGTTTTTCGAGGTAACTGAGGCCGAACTCGAGCTGACCGCCAGGGTTGGTGTTGAAACCCGCGACGTTGAAATCGTGACGCGTGACGTAGTCTTCTTGATACAGGCTGTCTTTGCGCGACAGGGCGTAGCTGTATTTCAAACCACCGATCAACACGTCTTCGATACCGGCACCCGTGGCGCTCTGGTTCCAGTAGTAGAAGTCGGAAATGTGAATGTCGTTACGTTTGTAGTAACGCCGCCCGGCCCACACCGAACCGCCATTGAGGCTCGACAGGTTGGACCATTGCGCGTACAGCTGCGGCAAACGTGCCGAGCCGTTGTCGCCCTGAAAGGTCAACTGGCGGTTGTACTGGTTGTACAGGGAGGCCATGCCGTCGACGCTGAGTACCGAGCCGTCATCGAAGCTATAGACGTCCTGGCGTAGTTCCAGCTCTGCGTACTGTTCACATTCGTTGCCCAAGCGATATTTGGACTCGGCGCCGGGCAGTTTGAAACACGATTGTTTGCCACCTTCAAGCGAGTTGCCGATGCCGCTGCGCAGGTAACCCGCAAACTCCAGGGCGTTGGCTGAAAGAGGCGCCAACAGGCACACGCATGCGGTGAAAAGACTGCGGTTGAGTGTTGTGTTCATGAACGACCTTTTTATTTTTATTTTTTGGATATGAAACGTTTTGATCTGTGCAGGCGCGAGCTTGTCTCGCGATCTTTTGATCGTTAAAAGATCGCGAGCAAGCTCGCTCCTACCGTTTTTTGCGCCGAGCTATTTAAGATGCAGGGCGAACGACTCGTAGGGGCGCAAGGTGATACGCCGTGTACGCAACGGGCAGTCGCTGTAGTTGCTGATCAACAGCCGCTGCGTCATGCCTTCGGTGATCACCTCTTGCGGCAGTTCGATCTCGCACGGCGTGCCGTAGAAGTTGTTGAGCACCAGCAAGCGCTCCCCTGCACCTTCACGTACGTAGGCCCACACCTGCGAATGCTCAGTCAACAACTGGCGGTATTGGCCGTCACTCAAAAGCGGTTCATTGCGGCGCAAGGCAATCAGTTGGCGGTAGTGATGCAGCACGGAGTTTGGGTCGTTGCGCTGGTCTTCGACGTTGATGACCTCAGCGTTTTGAGGGATGCCAATCCACGGTTCAACGGTGCTGAAGCCCGCATTCGGCTGGTGATCCCATTGCATCGGTGTGCGGCTGTTGTCCCGCGATTTCTGCATGATCGCGGCCATGCAATCGTCATGCGACACACCGGCTTCGCGCTTGAGGCGATAGATGTTCAGGGTTTCGACGTCGCGGTACTGGTCGATGCGAACGAAGCCTGGGTTGGTCATGCCGATTTCTTCGCCCTGATACACATACGGCGTGCCTTGCAGGCAATGCAGTGCGGTGGCGAGCATCTTGGCCGAGACCCCATGAAACTCACCGTCATCGCCAAACCGCGACACGGCACGTGGCTGGTCGTGGTTGCACCAGAACAAAGCGTTCCAGCCGCCGCCAGCCTGCATGCCCACTTGCCAGTCGGACAGGATGCGCTTGAGTTCCAGGAAGTCGAAGTCGGCGCGCACCCACTTCTGCATGTTCGGGTAATCAACTTTCAGGTGATGAAAGTTGAAGGTCATCGACAGTTCTTTGCTCTCGGGACGCGAGTAGCGAATGCAGTGTTCAAGGCTGGTGGATGACATTTCACCCACGCTGACCAAATCGTGCCCGGCGAAGACTTCGCGGTGCATCTCTTGCAGGTACTCGTGCACGTTGGGGCCGTCGGTGTAGAAGCGCCGACCATCCGTGTTGTCTTGCGGGAAGTGCGCGGGTTTGGAGATCAGGTTGATCACGTCCAGACGGAAACCACCCACCCCCTTGTCACGCCAAAAGCCCATCAGTTTGTAGACTTCGGCGCGGACCTTGGGGTTGTCCCAGTTCAAGTCGGCCTGGGTGTGATCAAACAGGTGCAAGTAGTACTGGCCGGTTTGCGCCTCGTATTCCCACGCCGAGCCGCCAAACTTGGACTCCCAGTTGTTCGGCTGATCGCGCCAGATATAAAAGTCGCGATACGGGTTGTCGAGGCTGCTGCGCGCTTGCTGGAACCATTCGTGTTCAATGGAGGTGTGATTGACCACGATGTCGAGCATCAGTTTGATACCGCGCGCCCTGGCTTCGCTGATCAACACCTCGCAGTCGGCCATATTGCCGTAGCTCGGATCGATGGCGTAGTAGTCGCTGATGTCATAGCCATTGTCGCGTTGCGGCGAGCGCAGAAACGGCGTCAGCCACAGGTAATCAACGCCCAGCCATTGCAGGTAATCCAGTTTGTCGACCACGCCCAGCAAATCACCGGTGGCGTTGCCTGCGTGACTGTAAAAACTTTTTGGGTAGATCTGATAGATCACCGAACGCTGCCAGTCTTGCATGGGGGCTCCTCAAAAATAGGGGGGATGACCGATCAGGCGACGCGATAGCCGGGACGAATGATTTTCAGGCTCAGCGCGCACGTCAGGACAAAAGGCACGACAAGCGCAACCAGCATGCCGATCACGAACATCGGGATGTACTGGGGAATAATCGAGATAAAGCCTGGCAAGCCGCCGACCCCGATGGCCGAGGCCTGGACCTTGTTCAGCGACAGGAAAATGCTGCCCAGCGCCGAGCCGATCAAGGCGGCGTAGAACGGGAATTTGTAGCGCAGGTTGATCCCGAACATCGCGGGTTCAGTGATACCGAAATACGCGGATACCGCAGAGGTCGACGCCATGCTGCGTTCGCGCACGTTGCGGCTCATGTAGAAGACACCAAGCGCAGCGCTGCCCTGGGCAATATTGGACATGACAATCATTGGCCAGATAAACGTACCGCCCTGCGTCGAGATCAGTTGCAGGTCAACGGCAAGGAACATGTGGTGCATGCCGGTGATCACCAGCGGTGCGTACAGCAGGCCAAAAATCATCCCGCCCAGTATCGGCGCCAGGTCAAACAACATAACCACGCCTTCGGTGATCAAAATACCCAGGTGACGAGTCACCGGGCCAATGATGGCCAGCGCCAGCACGCCGGTAATGACGATGGTGGTGATCGGCACCACCAACAATTGAATGGCATTGGGTACACGTGCGCGTAGCCACTTTTCGATCACGCTCATGACGTAGGCCGCCATCAGAATCGGCAGGATTTGCCCTTGGTAGCCCACTTTCTCAATCTGGAACACTCCCAGAATGTTGAAGTACGGCAGGCTCTGGCCGTCGAGCCCGGCCACGGCCTTACCGTAGTTCCAGGCATTGAGCAGATCGGGGTGAACCAGCATCAGGCCGAGCACGATGCCGAGAATTTCGCTGCCGCCAAAGCGTTTGGCCGCCGACCAGCCCACCAGCGCGGGCAAGAACACAAACGAGGTGTTGGCCATCAGGTTGATCAGGCTCCACACGCCATCCAGTGACGGGTAGGCATCGAGCAGGGTTTTATCGGCGATGAACATGCCTTTGGCGCCGAGCAGGTTGTTAACCCCCATCAGCAGGCCGGCAATGATCAGCGCAGGCAGAATTGGCATGAACACATCAGAGAACACCCGCACCAGACGCTGCAGGGCATTGGTCTTGTCGGCGCCCTTTTGCTTGACGTCAGCAATGGTGGAGGCGGCGAGACCGGTTTGTTCACGCAAGGCGGCGTAAACCTTTTCGACTTCGCCTGGGCCAATCACCACTTGGTACAGGCCACCGGTGAAGAAGGAACCTTTGACCAGGTCAATCTGATTAAGGGTCGCGCTGTCTACCAGGCTCGGGTCTTTGAGCGCCAGACGCAGACGTGTGACGCAATGCGCCGCCTGCTCCAGGTTGTCAGCGCCACCGAGGCTGTGCAGTAACTCGCTGGCGATCTTTGAATAATCGTGGCTCATGCGTTGTCTTCCGCGCGAAATTTTTATTATGGAGCGTCGTTTTGGCAGCACGCCGAAGCGAAAAATACTCGTCTGTACGAGCTAAAGCAATAACTGGTATAGACGAGTTGGGTAAATTTTTTAAAACCCCCTGCTTAACTGTGCAGTAGTTGGCGATTACAACAATCAGTTACATCCAGAAAGCGCGCCTGAAAATTCCTAATTCTCCGGCTTTGCAGCGGGGCTTGCGCTGCCTACCCCCTGCCCTTAAGGTTCGGGACCTGAACACCCAACGGCAAAGACCCATCGTCATGACTAAATACAGCCAGATCTACACCGATCTGCTTGCGAACATCACCACTGAGCGTCTGGCGCGCGGTGCGCGCTTGCCGTCTGAAACCGAATTAATGACCCGTTACGAGGCCAGCCGCGGAACGGTGCGCAAGGCGATTGAGCAGCTTCAGGAACGCGGCTTTGCGCAGAAGATCCATGGCAAAGGCACCTTTGTATTGTCATCCAGCCCGATTGAGTTTCAATTGGGCGGCATCGTCAGTTTTCAGGAAACCTACCCAAGCCTGGGCAATGACGTGAGCACCGACGTGGTCGAGTTCACTCACTTTGTGCTGGAAGGCGCGCTGTGCGAGAAGATCGACGCACCAGCAGGCAGCCTGATTACCCGCATCAAACGGGTACGGCGGATTGACGGAAAGCGGGTGATTTTAGACATCAACTGCTTCGTCAGCGAGCTGATTCCAGGCCTGGATCAAGAGATTGCCCAGCACTCGATTTATGCCCATATCGAACAAACCCTGAACCTGCAGATCAGCTACGCACAGCGCACCATCGAAGCGGTGCCGCGCAGCAAGGACGATCAATTGCACCTGGATCTGGAGGGGCAAAGCCATGTGATTGTGGTGAGCAACCAGACGTTTTTGCAGGATGGTCGGCAGTTTGAGTACACCGAATCGCGGCATACGCTGGACAAGTTCTATTTTTCGGATATTGCCAGACGCTAAGTCAAAAAAACCTCACCCTCCGCGAGGGTTGGGGTGAGGGGCTTTTGCTTCACTTAGTGCTTGAACATCACATGCCGAACGGTGGTGTAATCCTCAAGCCCGTACATCGACATGTCTTTGCCATACCCCGAAAGCTTGGCGCCACCGTGGGGCATTTCGCTGACCAGCATGAAGTGTGTGTTCACCCAGGTGCAGCCGTATTGCAGGCGCGCAGCCAGGCGATGGGCGCGCCCGACATCATGGGTCCAGACCGAGGACGCCAGACCGTAGTCGGAGTCGTTGGCCCACGACAGGGCCTGGGCTTCGTCGTCGAACTCGGTGACCGTGACCACCGGGCCAAAGATTTCGCGGCGCACCACTTCGTCGTCCTGACGGGCACCCGCGAGCACGGTCGGTTCAAAGAAAAAGCCCGGCCCCGCAACCCGCTGGCCACCTGTCACGACGTCGATGTGTGACTGTTGTCGGGCACGCTGCACAAAACCTTCAACACGCTCCAGATGCTGCAAGGTAATCAACGGGCCTAGCTCGGTCTCTGGGTCATCCTGCAGGCCGTAGCGAATGCTCGATACTGCTTCTGCGAGTTTTCTTACAAACTCGGGGTAGATGCCTTTCTGCACATAAAGACGGCAAGCGGCCGTGCAATCCTGACCCGCATTGTAGAAGCCGAAGTTGCGCACCCCTTCGACGGCGGCGTCGATATCGGCATCATCGAACACGATCACCGGCGCTTTGCCGCCCAGTTCCATGTGCATGCGTTTCACGCTGTCGGCGGTGCCCGCAATAATCTGGCTACCGGTGGCAATGGAGCCGGTCAGCGACACCATGCGCACTTTAGGGTGGCTGGTCAGGGGCTTACCAACATTCATACCACGACCGAAGACCACGTTAACTACCCCAGCCGGGAAGATTTCCGCCATCAATTGCGCCAGCTTCAACGTACTCAACGGGGTTTGTTCAGACGGCTTGATGACCACGGTATTGCCAGCAGCCAACGCCGGGGCGAGTTTCCAGGCGGCCATCATCAGCGGGTAGTTCCATGGCGCGATGGAGGCCACTACGCCGACCGGATCGCGGCGGATCATCGAGGTGTGACCCGCCAAGTACTCGCCTGCTGCGCTGCCTTGCAGGCAACGGCTGGCCCCGGCGAAAAAGCGGAATACATCGGCAACACCCGGCAGTTCGTCGTTCAGTGCAGCGGTGTAGGGTTTGCCGCAGTTGTCGGACTCAAGACGCGCCAGCTCCAAGGCGTGGGCGTCGATGGCGTCGGCCAGTTTCAGCAACAGGTGTGAGCGGTCCTTGGGCGTGGTTTGCGACCAGGCTTCGAAAGCGGCATCTGCAGCACAGACTGCAGCGTCGACCTGAGCCAGACTGGCCTCGGAAATCTCTACCAGGGTGGCGCCCAGAGACGGGTTCAGCACCGACAGCTTTTCGCCTTCACCGGCGATGAGTTGACCATTAATCAGCAGGCAGGTTTGCATGGGTTCTCCTGTGGGCGGGATTGGCCACCGCCCTGAAAAAGTCGCAACCGCCCCCGCATGCGCACACACATGCGCATGGAAGGCTGCTACAGGTCTTTGGAAGTTAGGCGCCAGGCGCCCGGGAAATCAGAGCGCGGCTTCAGGCACTGCGGTGCTGAACAGCCGGGTTCGCAAGGCCAGGTACACCAGCCCCAGCAACACCCAGCAGCAACCGAGAATCAGCGCGTCCGAGTCGAGGCTGATCAGCATCCAGCCGGAGGTGAAGGCGCCCGCCAGCGGGAATAGCACGCCGCGCAGCACACCGGCCTTATCGCCGAGCGTGCGATCAAAGGTGAGTTTCAGCGCGCACAGGTTGACGGCAGTAAAGGCCAGGAAGGCGCCGAAGTTAACCAGCGAAGTAGCGGTGGCAATGGTCAGGCCAAACCCGACAAGGCCAAAGGCACCGGACAGTACGATGTTGAACACCGGGGTTTTGTAGCGTGGGTTGAGCACGCCAAACAGTTTTTGCGGCAGTTGGTTGTCACGGCCCAAGGCATACAGCAGACGACCGACACTGGCCTGGAACGACAGACCGGCCGCGAAGTGGGCAATGATGATGCCGGTCAGCACCACACCGAAGAACAGGTCACCACCGATGGTCTTGGCGATTTCGAACGCTGCGCCGTCGATGTTCTCGAACACGCCAATTGGGTGCGCCAGGTACATGAAGTACGACGAACCGATGTACAGGCTGCCGCCGATCAATGCCACCAGTAAAATAGCCCGTGGAATGGTGCGCTCAGGCTCTACGGTTTCTTCACTCAAGGTCGACAGGGCATCGAAGCCAAGGAACGAATAAGCGGCGATGGCGGCTCCGGCCATGGTGGCCGAGAACGGTACGTCGGCATTGAAGAACGGTTTGACGGACAGCAAACCGCCGGGGCCGTTGATCGCGGTGACGTAGTGCCAGCACAAGGCGATGAACACTGTAATGATCGTCAGTTGGATCAGCATCAAGATGATGTTGAAACGGTTGGCCACCTGAATCCCGAGAATGTTGAGCAAGGAGGTGGACACGATGAAGCCGGTGATCCAGCACCACTGCGGCACATCAGGGAACG
The DNA here is from genome assembly GCF_044762555.1 of Pseudomonas sp. NPDC096917. Taxonomy (NCBI): domain Bacteria; kingdom Pseudomonadati; phylum Pseudomonadota; class Gammaproteobacteria; order Pseudomonadales; family Pseudomonadaceae; genus Pseudomonas; species Pseudomonas sp. NPDC096917. Next base: position 82,625 of record NZ_JBIWEO010000014.1, read on the forward strand.
CCAGGTTGAGGTAGCTCGCCCCCAGCAGCCAGATCAGCATCGGGATAAAGAAGTAATCGAGCAGTGCCGCCCAACCGACCATAAAGCCGATATTGGGATTTAGCATTTTTCGCGTGTAGGTGTACGCGGAACCGGCAGCGGGGAAAACCCGAACCAGTCGCCCGTAGCTCAAGGCAGTGAAGATCACCCCTATGGAAGCCACGACATAAGACAATGCCACGGTGTTCTGGCTGGCCTGAGCAATCACACCATAGGTGCCAAACACGATCAGCGGGGCAATAAAGGCCAGGCCAAACAGCAGCACGGAAACCGGCCCGAGGGTGCGACGCAGATGCGGAGTAGAGATCGATGCGCTCATGGGTCTGGCCTCAAGCGGTGTAGTTGTAGGCGGCACGAATCACATCGAGGTAGCTCTCGACGGTCATGTCTTTGGTGTTGCTCGCATCGGAAATATTGCTCTTGGACTTCTGCGCAATGGTCAGGAAGTCTTCTTCGCGAACCCCGGCCACGTCCGCGAAGCGCGGGATCCCCAGTTCGCGGTTCATACGGAACAACTGCTCCACGGCGGCTTGGGCTGCGTCGGCGGCGCTCAGGTTGGGGTCGATGCCCAGGGCATAAGCGACATCGGCGTGACGGCGCAGGTCAGCGTCGCGGTTATGGCTGAATACGAACGGGAGGAAGATTGCGTTGCCGACCCCATGAGGGGTGTCGTACATGCCGCCGATGGCTTCGGAAATACAGTGCACGCTGGCGATGTCGGCATTACCGAAGGCCATGCCGGCAATCAGGCTGGCAATCAGCATCTGCTCACGGGCTTCACTGTTGTGCGGGTCTTGTACAGCAGGCTTGAGGTTCTGCGCGATCAAGCGGATTGCATGCAGGGCCAAACCATCGCTGATCGGGTTAGCGGGCTTGCCGGTATAGGCTTCGATGGCGTGTGTGAGGGCGTCCATCCCGGTAGCGGCGGCGATGTGCGGCGGCAACGTCGCGGTGATGTCCGAGTCGAGCAACGCCAGAACCGGGCCGATGCGATAATCCAGCAGGCTCATCTTAAATTGGCGGCGGGTGTCGGTGATCACCGAAAAAAACGTCACCTCGCTGCCGGTGCCTGCTGTAGTCGGGATTGCCACAATCGGCAGCACCGGGCCTTTAAGGGTAAAAGCGCCTTCGTAGTCTTCAACCCTGCCGTCATGGGTCAGCAACACGCTGATCGCCTTGGCCGCGTCCATCGCGCTGCCACCCCCCACCGCCAGCACACCGTCTATACCCTTGCCGCGATAGAGGGCGGCGGCGCGATTGACGTCTTCGCTGCGCGGGTTGGGTTTAACGTCGGCGATCTCATCAAAGCGAACACCGGCCTGTTCCAGGCTGGTGTAGATGCTGTCGAGCAGACCGGCGTTCTTGACGCCCGGATCGGTGACCAGCAGCACATGACGCAAGCCGAGACCGGCTATATGCTCGCCGGTACGCTGGCGCAGGCCAGGTTCCATGACGATTTTGGTGGGTAGTAGAAACTGGAATTGCATGGGGAAGTTCCTCTCGCTCTGTGGCGCTCTTGCAATGTTGTCGTTATGGCAGACGAGTCAGAGAACCGCTGGAGCGGCTGATATTGGTTTTATTGTTGAGGATGCCGATTAGTGTGAGCACAAGCCGGTATGGGTCGAAACAGTAAGTGACGGGTAATGGATCAACAAATACTTAAAACTCAAGGGAGCATTCGATTAAATCGAATGCTCCAAAAGCTGACCACGCACCAAACCCGTAGTCGCTGTCCAAGCACGAGGCTGCGATCGGCGGCGCAGCCGTCGCAAACGGGCAAGCGGTTATTGCGTGAGATCGGATTTTGAGGATTTACGATCGCTTCGCAATCGATCTCGACCGCGACTACAGGGGCCGACGCTTAGCTACAGATGCTGCCCATGCCGGGCCATGATGTGGCGCACCACGCTGTAGTCCTGCAACGAATCGCTGGAGAGATCCTTGCCGTAGCCCGAGCGTTTAAGGCCGCCGTGAGGCATTTCGCTGACCAGCATGAAGTGGCTGTTGATCCAGGTGCAGCCGTACTGCAAGCGCGCCGCCACTTGCATGGCCTTGTCCAGGTTCTGGGTCCAGACCGAAGAGGCCAGGCCGTACTCGGAGTCGTTGGCCCAGTCCACCGCGTGTGCGAGCTCGTCAAAACGGGTCACGGTGACGACAGGGCCAAAGACTTCACGCTGGACGATTTCATCATTGGGCTTGCAGCCCGCCAGCAGCGTCGGCTGGTAGTAGAAGCCCGCTCCCGGATGCGCAGCAGCCCCGGTGACACATTCAATGTGCGGCTGACCGAGCGCGCGCTCGACAAAACTGGACACACGGTCACGCTGGCGAGTGCTGATCAGAGGGCCAATTTCGTTATCGGCATCGCGCTTGCCAGCAAACCGAATGCTGCCCACCGCAGCCCCCAACTCGGCCACCAAGCGCTCGTAAATACCGGACTGCGCATAAACCCGGCAGGCTGAGGTGCAATCCTGGCCAGCGTTGTAATAGCCATAGGCCCGCACGCCTTCAACTACCGCCTCAATGTCGGCGTCATTGCAGACGATCACCGGCGCCTTGCCGCCGAGTTCGAGGTGGGTGCGTTTAAGGGTCTTGGCTGCAGTTGAGAGGATTTTCTGCCCGGTGACGATGTCGCCGGTCAGTGAAACCATGCGCACTTTGGGGTGGCTGACCAAATTGCTGCCGACGTTTTCACCGCCGCCACAAATGATGTTGATTACCCCGCGTGGCAGGATCTCGGCCAATGCGGGTGCCAGTGCCAGGATGGACAGCGGCGTGTGCTCGGAAGGTTTGAACACCAGGGTGTTGCCGGCGGCCAGCGCGGGCGCGATTTTCCAGGCGGCCATCATGATTGGGTAGTTCCAGGGGGCAATCGAGGCCACCACGCCAATCGGATCACGACGAACCATGCTGGTGTATCCGGGCATGTATTCCCCGCTGAGCTGGCCGGTCTGGCAGCGCACGGCACCCGCGAAAAAGCGGAACACGTCCACGGTTGCGTTCAAATCGTCCTTGCGGGCCAAGTGCAATGGCTTGCCGCAGTTCAGCGATTCGAGACGGGCCAAATAGTCGGCGTTTTTTTCAATCGTGTTGGCGATTTCCAGCAACAGGTTCGAACGTTGTTGCGGGGTGGTGCGCGCCCAGCTGGAAAACGCCCGGTGCGCGGCGAGGATCGCCGCCTCGGTCTGCTCGGCGCTGGCTTCGGCGATACGAGCCAGCACTTCACCAGTGGCGGGGTTGAGGATGGGCTCGACAACGCCCTGGCCGGCGACTAATTCACCATCAATCAACAGGGCGGTGAACAACGGGGTCTGCGCGGCTGGCATTTAGCGGACTCTCTTTTCTGGTGGCCAGGGGCTGCCCGACCGTCTTATCGAGGTAACAAGATTAATCTTCGCGGGTCGAGACCCACAAACACTAAATACTAAATCAACGGCTTGCGCCCGCCATGCGGCTGCTCGCGTGCAACCGTCAAAAACGGGTCTACCAACGCCGGGCGCGCAGTACCACGGCGCCAGGCCAACCCCACATCGAGCGTCTGATTAAGGTCGGCAATGGGCCGGGCTTCGATAATGTCGCCTTCCAACGACCACGGACGGTAAGTCATGTCGGGCTGAATCGACACTCCTAACCCCGCAGCGACCAGGCTTCGCACCGCTTCGGTCGACGCCGTGCGCAATGTAATACTCGGTTGCAGACCGGCCTGAGCCCACAAACGCTGGGCATTGCTGTCCATCTCATCGACATTGAGCTGAATCAGCGATTCCCTGGCCACGTCGGCCAAGTTGATGCTGTCGAGTTCCAGCAGTGGGTGCTGAGCCGGCAGCCACAGCCGATGAGGCGAATGCGTCAGCACTTCGGACTGCAAAGCGTGGCGGTCTTCGAGGTTGGAGAGAATCAACACCCCCACATCAATCTCGCCGCTGACCAGCAAATGCTCGATATACGGCCGTTCGTCTTCCATCACCCGGATTTCAACGTTAGGGTAAGCACGCTGAAAACGGGTGAGCAAATCGGCGAGGTAGTAGCCTGCCACCAAGCTGGTTACACCGACGATTAACTGCCCGGCCACCTGGTCGGTGCTTTGCTGCAAGCTGCGTTTGGCGTTATCGACGGTTGCCAGAATCAAGTGCGCCTGACGCAGGAATTGGTGGCCTTGGTGAGTCAGGGTCATGCCCTTGGCGTGGCGATTGAACAGGCTGACGCCGATTTCCTGCTCCAGTTGCTGGATGGCCAGTGTCAACGTTGATTGGGAGATGTAAACCGCTTGAGCAGCGGCCGAGATCGAACCGGTTTCGGCCACCGCAATGAAATGGCGGATCTGACGCAACGTCATCATGAGGGAAACACCCAGCGGTCTTTTTTATAGATGCTGGCGAGTGTATATCTTTTTAATCGATGGCTTGGGGTGAATAACCTGCGTATGAAGCCCCGTCACAAAAAAGCTGCGCGTGGGACGTAAAGTCATCTACACCCTCTGCGTCGATACCTGTTGATCGAGAACCTTAACCATGTCCTTTACTGTCCCTAAACGCTGGCTGATCCTGATCGCGGTGATGCTGGCCTTTGTGCCCATCGTGATCGACATGACCATCCTGCATATTGCAGTGCCCGCACTGACGCTCGCGCTTGGCGCCTCGGGGACTGAGGTCCTGTGGATTATTGATATCTACCCGCTGCTGATGGCTGGCCTGCTGGTGCCCATGGGCACACTGGCCGATCGCGTGGGCCATCGACGCATCCTGCTGTGCGGCCTCAGCGTGTTCTGGGTGGCCTCGTTACTCGCGGCTTTCGCGCCGACGCCGAGCATGCTGATCGCGGCTCGAGTGCTACTGGCGCTGGGCGGGTCGATGATCATGCCCTGCGTGCTGGGCATCATCCGCCGTACCTTCGAGGATGAGCGCGAGCGCGCGATGGCCCTCGGGCTGTGGGGCACGGTAGGTGCCGCAGGCGCTGCGGTCGGCCCACTGATCGGCGGCGCGCTGCTCGAACACTTCTGGTGGGGCTCGGTATTTCTGATCAACGTGCCGGTGATGGCGGCGGTCATCCCGGTGGTGTTCACACTGTTGCCTCGTGCAGAAGCCACCACCCCCGGCAAGTGGGCAATAGGCCAGGCGCTGACCCTCATCGCTGGCATTATCAGCGTGGTGTACGCCGTGAAAACGGGTATTGGTGCTACCCAACCACTGCTGATCACCACACCGGTGCTGATCGCAGGGCTTGGGCTGCTGGCGCTGTTCGCCCGTCAGCAACTGCGCTCTGCCACGCCGATGCTGGATCTGTCGCTCTTCACCCACCCGCCGCTACTGGCCGGGATGATCATGGCCCTGGTGACCATCGGAGCGTTGGCAGGCGTGGAGTTAACCCTGGCGATGGAACTGCAATACGTGCTGGACAAAACTGCGCTACAGGCCGGGATTTTCCTGATCCCCATCATGGCCGCTGCCGCACTCGGCGGCCCGGTGGCGGGCTATCTGTCCAACCGCTTCGGCCTGCGCTGGGTCTCCAGCCTGTCACTGGCTATTTCTGCCGGGGCGCTGGGCTTTCTGGCCTTTGCCGATTTACGCGCAGCCGTCATCGCTGTACCAGCCATGCTGGCGGTGTTGGGGCTGGCACTGAGTATTGGGCTGACGGCTTCATCCATTGCCATCATGAGCTCGGTAGAAGCCAGCAAGGGAGGCGCGGCAGGTTCATTGGAAGCCACGGCTTACGAGCTGGGAACAGGGTTGGGAATCACCTTCTTCGGGGTGTTCATGTCCAGCGTTTTTGGACACACCCTCTTGTTACCCAGCGGTCTGGCGCAGCCCCTTGCCGAACGGGCAGCAAGATCGATAGGAGACAGCTACGTGGTTGCCAGTGAGCTACCCGCCGAGCAGGCCAGTGCATTGATTGAAGCGGCCAAGGCCGCGTTTTCGAGCACCCACTCGGTGTTGCTCACGACCTCGGCCGTCGTGATCGCTCTATTGGCCGTGGGGGTATTTATTCTTTTCAGTCGCCAACGGCCATAGACACAGGCGCGGTCAGTCCGCCACCGCCTCTGTTTTTGCAACGCCAATGGTTTTGCGCTCACCGGTTGAGGAAACTTCGTACACGTTTATGACCCAAGTGTCGGCAATTACGGTTTCAGCCCCGAAAATCTTCTTAGCTTGCGGCGTGAATTGCTGCGCCACAGGCTGCTCCTTGTAAACCTTTTTGTCAGCCTCGACCCGTTGACTGATGCTGTCAGTACCACCGGCGATTTTCTTCAGATAAGCCGGTATGCGCTTGAAGTAAGCCGAGTCATACACTCGATCACCCGCGCTCACAGAGCCCGTATTGCCCAGAAAGCCAAAAGCCCGCTATTAAGCGGGCTTTTGGGTATTTATTGCGAATGGGCGCCGGTCAATTCCGGCATCCCATCATTCCCACTCAATCGTCGCAGGCGGCTTGCTCGACACGTCGTATGTCACACGTGAGATGCCTTCGATTTCGTTGATGATGCGACCGCTCACGGTTTCGAGCAGTTCGTAAGGCAGGTGTGCCCAACGCGCAGTCATGAAGTCGATGGTTTCAACAGCACGCAAGGCCACAACCCACGCGTAACGACGACCATCGCCTACTACGCCAACCGATTTAACCGGCTGGAACACTACGAATGCCTGGCTGACTTTGTGATACCAGTCGGCCTTGCGCAGTTCTTCGATGAAGATGTGGTCAGCGCGACGCAGGAGGTCGGCGTATTCTTTTTTCACTTCACCCAGGATGCGCACGCCCAGGCCCGGGCCCGGGAACGGGTGACGGTAGACCATGTCGTAAGGCAGGCCGAGTTCCAGACCCAGACGGCGGACTTCGTCCTTGAACAGCTCGCGCAGGGGTTCAACCAGCTTGAGGTTCATTTCTTCCGGCAAGCCACCCACGTTGTGGTGCGACTTGATGACGTGAGCCTTGCCGCTTTTGGCGCCAGCCGACTCGATCACGTCCGGGTAGATGGTGCCCTGCGCCAGGTACTTGATGTTTTCCAGCTTGCAGGATTCGGCATCGAATACGTCGATGAAGGTGCGACCGATGATCTTGCGCTTTTTCTCTGGGTCGCTTTCGCCAGCCAGGTTGTTCAGGAACTGATCGGCAGCGTTGGCGCGAATCACTTTAACGCCCATGTTCTCAGCGAACATGGCCATCACTTGCTCACCTTCATGCAAGCGCAGCAGGCCGTTGTCCACGAAGACGCAGGTCAACTGGTCGCCGATGGCCTTGTGCAGCAAAGCCGCCACGACCGAGGAGTCCACGCCGCCGGACAAGCCCAGCAGAACGTTGTCGGTGCCGACTTGAGCTCGGATGTTGGCAATTGCGTCTTCAGCAATTTTCGACGGGGTCCACAGGGCTTCACAGCCGCAGATGTCGAGAATGAAGCGCGACAGGATACGACCGCCCTGCTTGGTGTGGGTCACTTCAGGGTGGAACTGCACGCCGTAGTAACCGCGCTCGTCGTTGAACATGCCGGCAATCGGGCAGCTCGGGGTGCTGGCCAGAATATGGAAGTCGGATGGCATTTTGGTGACTTTGTCACCGTGGCTCATCCATACGTCCAGACCGAACAGGCCGTCGGCATCGATGTGGTCTTCGATGCCGTCGAGCAGACGGCTTTTGCCAACCACGTCTACGCGGGCATAACCGAATTCACGCAGTTCGGAACCTTCAACCTTGCCACCCATCTGTTCAGCCATGGTCTGCATGCCGTAGCAGATACCGAAAACCGGTACGCCCAGGTCAAATACAGCTTGCGGTGCACGCGGGCTGTTGGCTTCGTGTACGGACTCAGGGCCACCAGCAAGGATGATGCCTTTAGGGGCAAATTCGCGGATCGCGGCGTCGTCCATGTCGAACGGGTGCAGTTCGCAGTAAACGCCGATTTCGCGAACGCGACGAGCGATCAACTGGGTGTACTGGGAACCGAAGTCCAGGATCAGAATGCGGTGGGCGTGAATGTCGAGGGCCATGACAAAATCTCGATAAATTTCAGAAACGACACGGGGCTGAATCAAACAGCCCCGGTGATTTAATTCGCATCGCACCCGGGCGTGTGCCCGAATGCGATCACTATCAACCTACGCGATAGTTTGGAGCTTCTTTGGTGATCTGCACGTCGTGGACGTGGGATTCAGCCATGCCCGCACCCGTGATACGCACAAACTCAGGCTTGGTGCGCATTTGCTCGATGTCGGCGCTGCCGGTGTAACCCATCGAGGAACGCAGACCACCCATCAGTTGGTGAATGATCGCGGTCAGCGAGCCTTTGTACGGCACGCGACCTTCGATGCCTTCTGGCACCAGCTTCTCGGCACCCGCAGAGGAGTCCTGGAAGTAACGGTCGGAGGAACCCTGGGATTGCGACATCGCACCCAACGAACCCATGCCGCGATAAGCCTTGTACGAACGGCCCTGGAACAGTTCGATTTCGCCTGGCGCTTCTTCAGTACCGGCAAACATCGAGCCCATCATGACGCTGGAAGCACCGGCGACGATGGCTTTGGACAGGTCACCCGAGAAACGGATGCCGCCGTCAGCGATCAACGGTACGCCAGTGCCTTCAAGCGCTGCCGCCACATTGGCAATTGCGCTGATTTGCGGAACGCCAACACCGGCCACGATACGGGTGGTGCAGATCGAACCTGGGCCGATACCGACTTTGACAGCGTCAGCGCCAGCTTCAGCCAGGGCCAGAGCCGCGGCGCCAGTGGCGATGTTGCCGCCGATGACCTGGACTTCAGGGAAGTTCTGCTTGACCCAACGTACGCGGTCAATCACGCCTTTGGAGTGACCGTGTGCAGTATCGACGACTACAACGTCAACGCCAGCCGCAACCAGCGCCGAAACGCGATCTTCGGTGTCTTTACCCGTACCGACCGCAGCGCCTACGCGCAGACGACCCTGGTCATCCTTGCTGGCCAGCGGGTAAGCCTTGGCTTTTTCGATGTCGTTGACGGTCATCATGCCTTTAAGGGCAAATGTGTCGTCGACGATCAGCACGCGCTCGATGCGGTGCTTGTGCAACAGCTCACGGGCTTCGTTCTTGTCGGCGCCTTCCTTGACCGTGACCAGACGCTCTTTAGGCGTCATCACTTCACGAACAGTGGCTTCCATACGGTTTTCGAAACGCACGTCACGGGACGTCACGATGCCGACCAGGTCGCCATTGTGCAGTACCGGTACGCCGGAGATGTTGTGCAGGCGGGTCAGTTCAAACAGTTCACGAACCGTCGCGTCAGCTTCGATCGTGATGGGCTCTTTAACCACACCGGCTTCGTAGCGTTTGACCTTGCGCACTTCGTGAGCTTGCTGCTCGATGGTCATGTTCTTGTGGATGATGCCAATGCCGCCTTCCTGAGCCATGGCAATTGCCAGACGGGCTTCAGTCACGGTGTCCATTGCGGCGGAAACCAGCGGAATATTCAGTTCAATGCCACGGGTCAAACGAGTCTTTAGACTGACTTCGTTCGGAAGAACCTCGGAATAACCGGGAACGAGAAGGATGTCATCGAAGGTGAGTGCTTCTTGGCTGATACGCAGCATCGCTGGGGCTCCCGAGCGGGAAAATGGAAGCGCGCCATTGTACTCAAAACACCTGTAGCTCTCAACGGAAACCTTTAGAGAGTTTTGCGCTAAAGGCCATGATTTATTGACTCCGGAGGCAGAATCCCCCCTTACAACTCTACTTTGACCCACGCCACCGGTTGATCCAGCCAATCGGCAAACTCATCCAGAAAGTGCTGCTTGAAACCCGCCTCAGCCCAATTATTGAAGATAAACCCCAGATTGGAAAACGCGCACGGCTGCAAAAAAAGGAAACCGTTGATGTCGTCTTCATGGCCACACAGTGGGCATATGAAGTTATCGGTGCGCCCCGGCATCCAGTCTTCGAGGCTGTCGAACAGGGCTTCTCCGACTTCCTTGCGGCATTCGGCGCAGCCTGCTTCTTCAAGAAAGCCCTTGGCCGGGGTGTAGATGCAGCGCTTGGTGACGATCTCCAGGCCGTTGACCGGATGACCGAAGGGTAACGCTTCAGGGTGCAGCACAACGCTCGCGGCACCCGGGGCGATGGCATAGGCCATGCCATTGCCCGTACGCCCGCAGGTGCTGAGTTCTTCTTCGATGATGTTCTTGCGCACCAGCCAGCGCACGATCGCCCGCGCCCGAGGTTCGTGAACCGGCAAGGTGGAGATTTTAGGAACGATGATGCTTTGCGAATTCATGGGTACGGCACGTGTAGAGAAAAGGAAAACGCCCTGCGCAGGAGCAAGCTCGCGTCTGCAGCACGGCGGGCGCAGCTTAAAGCTTCAGCCCCAGAGGTCAAGCGCTCAGGTAGCGCGCGATCAAGGCACTTTGCGTGGCCCGAGCCGCGTCTTTGGGCAACCGCGCATTCAAGTACAACGCGTACAGAAATCCGCTGCGGCCAAACAAAGCGCCAAACAGAAGGTAAACCCATGGCCCTACTTTCTTGTTTTAGTGCGCGGACTGTCACCAGACAGGTGCAGTCAAAACAATCCGCCCTTATGATGGCGCGCATGATTAAAGATCCTTTTGCACGACTCAATCTTGACCGAGAAGTCCTGACCGTCAGCCAGCTCAACGGCCGGGCGCGGGTCTTGCTCGAAGACGTGTTCAGCAACATCTGGGTCGAGGGCGAAATCTCCAACCTCGCCCGTCCCGCATCCGGGCACATTTACTTCACCCTCAAAGACAGCGGCGCCCAAGTGCGCTGCGCGTTGTTTCGCAACAACGCCGCGCGGGTGCGTCAGGCGCTCAAAGACGGTCTGGCGGTCAAAGTACGCGGCAAGGTATCGCTGTTTGAAGGGCGCGGCGATTATCAACTGATCCTCGACACTGTCGAACCGGCCGGTGATGGCGCGCTGCGCTTGGCCTTTGATGCACTCAAAGAAAAACTCAGTGCAGAGGGGTTGTTCAGTGCCGATCGCAAAGTGCCGTTGCCTGCACACCCACAGCGCATCGGCATTATCAGCTCGCCCACCGGCGCGGTGATTCGCGACATCATCAGCGTGTTCCGCCGCCGTGCGCCTCAGGTTGAATTGACCCTGATCCCCACCGCTGTCCAGGGCCGTGAAGCGACTGCGCAAATTGTCCGGGCGCTAAAGCTGGCCGATGCGCGGGGCTTTGACGCCTTGATTCTGGCCCGTGGCGGTGGCTCGCTCGAAGACCTGTGGTGCTTTAACGAAGAAGCCGTTGCGCGCGCGGTCGACGCCTGTGTCACGCCAATCGTCAGTGCGATCGGGCACGAAACCGACGTGTCGATCAGTGACTTTGTCGCTGATGTGCGCGCACCGACGCCGTCTGCTGCGGCTGAATTACTGGCACCAGACGCCAGTGATCTGCAACGCCGCGTTGATAGCCTGCATCGCCGACTGGTCATGCGTATCCGCGATCGGCTGATGCGCGACCGTCTGCGCCTCGATGGCCTGGCCCGACGCCTGCGCCATCCGGGTGAACGGTTGCGCCAGCAGGCACAGCGCCTCGACGACCTGGATATGCGCATGCGCCGCGCGTTTGAGCGCAGCCTCAATACTCGCCGCGAGCGCTTGATACGTCTGGAAACACGCCTGGCAGCGCAACATCCAGGTCGCCAGCTAGCCTTACTCCGCCAACGCTTGGACAGCCTTGCCGAACGCCTGCCACGGGCCATGCGCGAAGGTCTGAAGGCCCGCCGGCTGACGCTGCAAAGCCAGATGCAAACCCTGCATGTGGTGAGCCCGCTGGCCACCTTGGGGCGTGGCTACAGCATATTGCTCGATGAACGCGGCAATGCCATTCGCAGCGCCGAACAAACCCACAATGGCCAACGTCTCAAGGCCAGATTGGGCGAAGGCGAATTGCAGGTACGGGTTGAAGACAATCACCTGACACCCGTGACCCTTTCTTTACTGGATTGAGCTAATGCCACGCTTATTGACTGCCGCTTTATTGCTGTGCCTGGCCTTCAACGTCTCGGCCGCCGACAGCTACATCACCCGACTGCTCAACAAGCCGGTACCGGGCGGCGTGGCGGTACTCGACCTAGGCACTGGCGCGCAACGGCCAGAGGCCAAATACGATGGCAAACCCGTGCTGGTGATCAAAGAACAGGATAACTGGCGCGCGATTGTCGGTATCCCTCTGAGCGTTAAGCCGGGCACGCAAACACTCTCTACCAACGGCCGAAGCCTGACGTTCAAGGTGGGCAACAAGAAGTACCCCGAGCAGCACATCACCCTTAAAAACCAGCGCCAGGTCAACCCTAACCCGGATGACCTAAAACGCATCGAAAACGAGCTGGCGGTACAGATCAAGGCATACCGAACCTTCAGCCCGAACACGCCGAGCAACCTGCTGCTGGACAAGCCCGTCAACGGCCCGCTGTCGAGCAAGTTTGGTGTGCGCCGCTTCTTCAATGGCGAAGAACGCAATCCGCATGCAGGTCTGGACTTCGCCGTGCCCGCAGGTACGCCGATCAAAACCCCGGCCGCAGGCAAGGTCATTCTGATTGGCAACTACTTCTTCAATGGCAACACCGTGTTCGTTGACCACGGCCAAGGCTTTATCAGCATGTTTTGCCACATGTCGAAAATCGACGCCAAGCTTGGACAGCAGCTGGCGCGCGGCGACGTGGTCGGAAAGGTCGGATCAACGGGCCGCGCCACCGGGCCGCATATGCACTGGAACGTCAGTCTGAACGACGCCCGAGTGGACCCGGCGATCTTTATCGGCGCGTTTCAACCCTGACCCACCGCGTCGCTTACAAGTTGCGACCCCCGCCTGAGTGACGCAATTTAAAAAACAAATCCAAACAAAAATCGCCATAAAAAATCAAAAAAAAGCGTTTTAAGAGCATTTATCTCAATCTTTTTTAGTCGCTTGCCAACTTTAAGCTCAATGGTTAGGGTTGAGGCTATGAAAACATCTCATACCCTCATTCAATTACGCCAACACCGAAGCCTCTGCCTCGTCAGTGCACGACTGCAAAGCTGACACGCGCTGCCTCGCCCCCCTGCTTTGTATTTCTTCAGCGAGCCACTTTTATCGATACGGCTCGCCCTTTAAAGGATTGCCTGATGACCATGCTCAAAGACCCTTCTTCCAAATACCGCGCCTTTGCGGTCATTGATTTGCCTGACCGTACCTGGCCATCGAAAACCATCACACAAGCACCTATCTGGTGCAGCTCCGATTTGCGCGACGGCAACCAGTCGCTGATCGAGCCAATGGATGCGGTGAAGAAGCTGCGCTTCTGGAAAACCCTGGTCAGCGTTGGCGTAAAAGAAATTGAGGCTTCGTTCCCGGCCGCATCGCAAACTGACTTCGACTTTGTGCGCACCTTGATCGAAGACGGCCACATCCCGGACGACACTACGATTCAGGTATTGACCCAAGGTCGTGAAGACTTGATTGCACGGACCTTCGAATCGCTGCGCGGGGCTAAAAAAGCCATCGTTCACTTGTACAACGCAACGTCCCCCTCGTTCCGCCGTATCGTGTTCAACCAGGACAAGGACGGCATCAAGGAGATCGCTGTCAGCGCAGCCAAGCTGTTCGTCAAATACGCTGCCCAGCAGCCAGAAACCCAGTGGACATTCGAATACTCGCCAGAGACGTTCAGCGCCACCGAACTGGAGTTTGCCAAGGAAGTGTGTGACGCGGTGATCGAGGTATGGAACCCGACGCCCGAGCACAAAGTGATCCTCAACTTGCCCGCCACCGTTGAGTGCGCCACCCCGAACATTTACGCCGATCAGATCGAGTGGTTCGGTCGCCATATCAACCGCCGTGACAGCGTGATTATCAGCCTGCACACCCACAACGACCGTGGCACTGGGGTTGCCGCAACTGAACTGGGCTTGATGGCCGGCGCTGATCGCGTCGAAGGCTGCCTGTTCGGTAACGGCGAGCGCACCGGCAACGTTGACCTGGTGACCGTGGCCCTGAACATGTACACCCAAGGCCTGGACCCGCAGTTGGACTTCTCCGACATCGACGGCGTGCGCAAAGTGGTCGAAGAGTGCAACCAAATCCCGGTTCACCCACGTCACCCGTATGTGGGCGACTTGGTACACACCGCATTCTCAGGCTCGCATCAAGACGCTATCCGCAAGGGTTTCGCCCAGCAAAAGCCGGACGCTCTGTGGGAAGTGCCGTACTTGCCGATTGACCCGGCTGACATTGGCCGCAGCTATGAAGCCGTGATTCGGGTGAACAGCCAGTCAGGCAAAGGCGGCATTGCTTACCTGCTGGAGCAGGAATACGGCATCAGCTTGCCGCGCCGCATGCAGATCGAGTTCAGCCAGGTGGTTCAGCGCGAGACCGACCGTCTTGGCCTTGAGATGACCGCACAGCAAATTCACAGCTTGCTGCACAGCGAATATCTGCAAGCCAACACGCCTTACGCGTTGGTGAGCCATCGCCTGCAGGAAGAAAACGGCCACAGCGCCGTCGAAGTTGAAGTGTCGGCCAAAGGCGCTGGCGAGACTAACCTGCGCTGGAACGGCAAAGGTAACGGCGCGCTGGAAGCTCTGGTGGCGGGCCTGCCTGTGACTGCCGAAATCATGGATTACAACGAGCATGCCATTGGTGCTGGCACCAATGCCAAGGCAGCGGCCTACATCGAGCTGCGGGTGAATGGCGAACGTGCTGTACACGGCGTGGGCATCGATGAAAACATCACCACTGCCAGCTTCAAGGCTCTGTTCAGCGCCCTGAACCGCTCGCTGAGCGAAGCCGACGCTAAAGCTGCGTAAGCGCCCGGTCTGAAACCAAAAAGCCTCCATGGCGTTCACCATGGGGGCTTTTTTGCGCTTGATGTGCCTACCCCTTAATGCCTTGAGCCATTGGCCAGAGCCTATAGGTTTTGGCGCTTACAATTCGTCACGTAAAGGCCCGACCTTTAAATTCGCAATGGGTTGAGCGGGAGTCGTGCCTTCATAGTTCAGACCAGAAGGCTCTGTTGAGATCGTATGGGGGCTGTGAATCCCGCCCTGAAGCGGCCAACTGGCACTGCTGACGAGCACGCGCAAACTGCCAAAATTGAGCAGTTTGGTCATGATTTCACTGGCGGGGGTCGGGGTCGGAAGAGGCTGGGCGTTCTCGACAAAATAAGCCTCAGTGGTCCACCCGTAACCACTGACACCATTACACAGCGCAAAAGTCGCCGCATCGTTACCGCGCCCATAGCGCAAGAGTCCTCCATCGTCTGCCGAGACATAAACGTAGTCATACACCGCCCCTCTGACGTCTTCGGTATGGAAGGCATAGCAAAGGTCTTCCGGCCACGGGATATTACGGATCAGTTGGGTTTCAACCCCAGAGACAGCCCTGATCCCTCGCACATCACGCGAGTAATGCAGGCTAACCAGTGAATAACCGAGGGGAAGCACGGCTCTGGCAGAGCCTTGCTGTTGATAGCTGTGGGTTTTGTTAATCATCTCAGCCACATTGACGGATTCACCATTGACCACCGGCTCAAGCGCCACGTAGCTGCCGTAAGTGGCGTCATGTAAGACACCGCCCATGATATTGACCGTGTGCGGCAGTTTTATCCGGCGATGCACAAAGCGCGCGGCATCATCGGGGTGGGAAAATACCGGGCTTGCCGGGAAAAACTTGAGTGTACTCGCAGGTCGAGGCACGCTTTCCAAGCCGTAAGGCTGCCACCCCCCCGACACATGACCCGGCTCGTGCCACACCGCATTGGTCTGCAGCACATGCAACTCGCCCGCCATCGCCACTTGGCGCACATATTCCAAAGGCGTCAATCTAAGCGCTGTCAGTTCATTCAGTAACGCCTGCCCGGCGTCTTTAAACAGCCCTGTCGAGAGCTGCACAGCATCCAATGTGTTGATAAAACGCAACAGGGCACCCTCGCCACCCGAGATATAAACCACACTCCCCTCGCCCACTAAAGCCACTTCGCGCTTGAGACTGATAGCCAGTTGCAACGCTTTGACCAGGTCCACAGGTGAGATAAACGCCTCGTAAACCCGTCTGTTGGTAAGGTGACCTTTGATCTGCGCTACTTTTTTAGACGCGCCGACATAGACCCCATGCAGTTTAAAAGCCAACGGTAGGTTGTATTGGCCGGTTAACTCATCGCGCGAAAAAAGGCGCTCCATACTGAAATCGCCACCCTCCAAAGGCAACGTAGTCACGTACTCCTCGCTGTGGGTACTGCGCAAAATCACCCCGTATTGAGCAGTGGCACGGGCGCCCATGTGCTCATGGGCATAACGCACCGCGTCTTCAGACTGCGCGAATATCGGACTCAGGGCCGGTAGTGACAAGGCGTGTGTCACGGCGGCGGTGCTGACTCTGGGTTTCCAGATTGGCGTGATTTTACCGGGGGGGCCCCATAACGCACTGCCCACGACGACGCACAAGTCCCCGGCCTCTGCCACGTGGGAAATGTATTGCCCAGGCTTGAGCGTGTTGGCGCGCATGGCTGCCCCCAGTGTATTTCGACGGACCTGTTCGGGGTTTAGCGCCGGCGGCGAAATTAGGCGAAATAGATTAGCTTCCTTTGCCGATCCACTTGGCGTGTACCTGAGCAGCGTGCCGTTTTGTGTCGAAAAATAACGCGCACTGGCCCAATCACGATTCTTGATCGCGTCATAGAGCTCATGGGGTTCAAGCATGTTGCGAAATAGCTGTTCTTCGTCTGCAGAACGCCATAGTTGCAACGGATGCACACAATGTGTGTGGTAAACCGCCGCCACCGAGCAACCATGCGGCACGTGCTTCATCAGTTCGGGAGGAAACACCTGCGTGGCGTCAAACGTTTCATTTTTTACCGCCATGGGTTCGGTGGCGACAAAACGATTATCCAGGCGCTGGTAGATAAGGCCGCCATAGGTGTAGTCCGTTCGCTTGGCGATGACGTTATGAGCGTAGCGGGCAGCATCGTCAGCAGACACAAAGGATGGCCCCAACTCGCGCCGATAAAAGTCTTTATAGGGCTGCCAGTTCGCATCTACACGACCTGCATAACGCCACAGATCACTGGTGTGCAACACGCTCAACTGTCCGGCAGCGGCCAGGTCACGGATGTAAGTGCCGGGCGTATAGAAGCCACCTAGCAGGTCTCTGAGGATCGCTAAACCGCCGCCTTCGCCTTGCGGCAGTGCCGCCAGAAATTTTTCCTCGGCCGCGGCCAATGTTGAAACGTATTTTAGGAGCGCGCCGTCGCGGCACACGATATACAACGGCACCGCCTGTGAGGCCGCTGGCAGCTTCAGGCTTTTAGCCACCTGAATACCCTTGGCCAGTGCGTCAGGGTGCAGGAAGTTCTTGAACACCGTCGGTTCTTGCGCAGGGACCAGACTGGGGTCACGGTAAAAACCGTCGCAGGCATACAGCCCGACAATCTCGAAATTGGTCGGGACTAAAGCCTTACCTGCGGTGCTGCGACCAAAAATCCGCGCCAGCGAAAAGTCCATCTCCTCGATTACCGGCTCAGTGCTGATGTAAATAGGACGGTCTTTAAATTTTAAAATGAAGCCAAACTGGCTTTCAGCAGTTTGATGAACACGCGCCCGAGCTTCTTTGAGGGCCTGTTCAAGCGTGCTACTGATCGAACTGAACGCGGGTTGGCTAATCATTACCGGAGCAGGATCGAGCAAGGCATGCGCGGTGAACACTTTGAAATCTGCGCTCACCTTACCGAGCTTGCCCCCCCACACCTCATTACTCTGGATAATACTCAGCGCCCCGGTGCGGGCCACCTCCTGAACATACTCGGCAACCGTGGAAAAGCTAAGTTTTTCGGCCTGCATATCGAGTACAAAGCGTTCAACCAGGGCACGCTCCGCAGCCGAACCACTGGACACATACTTGAGCAAAGCACCATTGGGGGCTGATAAATAATGCGCCACTGCAAAATAGGCATTGAGCATATTGACCACAATATCGGTTCTTGAGAAAAAACCGATCGATGTCATGACCTCTTCAGCGCTAGCGCTCAAGTGTTCTAACCCGTGCAGCAACTCATCGTAGTGGCTCGGATGTGAATGATAAAAGGCATAACAGGTGTAACCGGCAGGCGTAATGAAGTTACCTTGAGCGTCGGTTGAAATAACCCGGGTCGGGTTAAAAGAGCCCGACTGGTCTTTGACAGGGCGCGTTGCAAAGAAACGCCCTTGAGCATCTTTTAAGATGACGCCACCGTATTCGGCACTTCGAAAATCGCCGATCAAGCGATGCGCATAACGGGCAGCATCATCGGCGCTTACATACGCCGGGCTCAGCGCGGGTAGTTCGACGTTTACATTGGGTTGCGCATGGCGCTTTTCACGATCGTTTATATGCCTCATCACCGTTTAATCCTTGATTAGAAAAAGAAGACGGAACACGCATGCCCGCCGTCTTTACATCATCAAGAACATCACCTTCGAACAAGCGGTACATAGTTAGCAATCTTAAAACTCGCCTTGTCTCTCGCTTTGCCGAACGTCCTCAAGGCAGATGACGGTTAGGGACTCGGAAAACGAAATGTAAAGCACGCTAAGACTTTGGCAGCGGCTTGAGCGGCCTGCACTTCCCCGCCCCGACCTTGGCGCTGCAGCGCCAGAGGTAATCGCAGGTCAGGTTTATGTGCTCATTGCTGAGCATCAATCGGGGCATTGCGAGCTCGTATTGGTCGTGCTTGAGAACTAAAACAATACGAGCTTGCTCATACAGATCGAGGGGTGAGTGCACAACGGGAGCAGCCCCTAGCGCAACTCAAAATCGTCCGCATCCAGATTCGCCGGGAACCGCTTGCGGTATGCTGCCAGATCACTGGCGCTCAGGCTTACCTGAAACACGCCATCGGCCTCGCCTGCACTCAACAATGATTCACCCTGGAAGTCGAAGATGTGGCTGTCACCGGTGTAGACCAGACCTTTTCCGTCTATGCCCACGCGATTGACCGCACCGACATAACACAGGTTTTCAATCGCCCGGGCTGGCAGCAGACGGTTCCAGTGCAGTCGGCGTGCGCCCGGCCAGTTGGCGGTGTAGAGCAACAGGTCGGTGTCACGCGGGTCGCTGCTCCACACAGGGAAGCGCAGGTCGTAGCAAATCAACGGACGAATACGCCAGCCTTTGACTTCAAACTGCACCTGACGCTCACCCGGCGTGAAGTGCTCGTGCTCCCCCGCCATGCGAAACAAGTGGCGTTTGTCGTAATGCAGCACTTCGCCATCAGGTCGCGCCCAGAGCAAGCGGTTGCGATGGCTGCCATCAGCCGCTTGCACAATCACGCTGCCGGTCACGACCGCATTGAGCTTTTTCGCCTGATGCAGCAACCACTCGGTTGTGGGGCCGTTCTCGGGCTCGGCAAGGGTCTCGGACTCCATGCTGAAACCTGTGGTGAACATTTCTGGCAAGACCACCAGGTCTGCACCACTCGCTTGCTCAAGCAACTCTTCCAAGCGCTCAAAATTGGCCTGGCGGTCATGCCAGACCAATGTGGTCTGCACCAGCGCCAGGGTTAGATCGGGTAAACCACTTAGATCACGCATAGTTTTTCTGCTGCTTCACGCAGCGTCTCCTCGCGTTTGGCAAAACACAGACGAACCAGCCGCTGCCCTTGAGGCGGGGTCTGGTAGAACACCGAAACCGGGATCGTCGCCACACCATGCTCGCGGGTCATCCACAAGGCCATGTCGACGTCATTGAGGTCCGGACGAATAAGGGAATAATCCACCAACTGGAAGTACGTCCCCGCCACCGGTTTAAAGCTGAAACGCGATGGCTTTAACACATCACAAAACAGGTCCCGCTTGGCCTGGTAGAACGCTGGCAACTCATCAACGTGCTCGGGGCAGGCCGCCATAAAATCGGCCAACGCATACTGCAGCGGTGTCACACCACAAAAGCTCACGTATTGATGCACCTTGCGCAACTCGGCCGTCAGTGCAGGCGGCGCCACGACATAACCGGTTTTCCAACCGGTGACGTGGTACGTCTTGCCGAATGAACTGACAACAAAGGCACGATGGTACAACTCGGGGTGCGACAAAACACTGACGTGGGGCACGCCGTCGTACACCAAGTGCTCGTAGACCTCATCGCTGACCAGGTAAATATCGCGGTCTGCGATCAATGCAGCCAACTGGTCCAGTTCGGCACGGCTGATCAACGCACCGCTTGGGTTGTGCGGACTGTTGAGGATGATCATTCGCGTGCGCGGCGTCAGTGCATCTTTCAGCTTTTGCCAGTCAATAGAGAAGTCATCCAGCCCCAACTGCACATGCACGCAACGACCACCGGCCAATTCAACCGAGGGCTCGTAGCTGTCATAGCAAGGGTCGAACACGATGACTTCGTCACCGGCGTGAATCACCGCCTGGATTGCACAAAAAATAGCTTGAGTGGCGCCGGGGGTGATAGTCACCTCGGTATCGGCATCCACGTACACGCCATAGCTGCGGGCAATTTTTGCCGCAACTTGCATACGCAAGGCGGGCAAGCCGGTCATTGGCGAGTATTGGTTGTGACCACTGGCGACATGTTGGCCAACCGCATCGCGCAGCGCTTGCGGGCCATCAAAATCAGGAAAACCCTGAGACAAGTTAAGCGCGCCGGTTTCAGCCGCAAGTTGCGACATGCGCGTGAAGATGGTGGTGCCGACATTCGGCAACTTACTGACAATCATGGACGTGACCCTTTTAGGGAGCTGCTAGTCGTTAGCCTCAAGCTGCAAGCTAAAAGCATATTCGCTCTAACTTACAGCTTGCAGCTTAAAACTTACAGCTAGCGCGTTAGCGCTTGTCTCTACGCTTTTTGTCCGCTTTTTTGTGGTGCGACATCATGCGGCGCTTTTTGTTGACCTGACGGTCGGTCAACGAGTTCTTATTGGCTTCGTACGGGTTCTCGCCACCTTTGAACTCGATGCGGATCGGTGTACCGACCAGCTTCAAGACACGACGGTAGGTGTTTTCGAGATAACGGACGTAAGACTTCGGAACCTTCTCAACCTGGTTACCGTGGATCACGATAATCGGCGGGTTAGCACCGCCCAAGTGGGCATAACGCAGCTTGATCCGGCGGCTGTTAACCATCGGCGGCGCGTGCTCGCTTACGGCGTCTTCCAGGATCTGGG
Organism: Pseudomonas sp. NPDC096917; assembly: GCF_044762555.1. Classification (NCBI taxonomy): domain Bacteria; kingdom Pseudomonadati; phylum Pseudomonadota; class Gammaproteobacteria; order Pseudomonadales; family Pseudomonadaceae; genus Pseudomonas; species Pseudomonas sp. NPDC096917. The sequence goes on from NZ_JBIWEO010000014.1 coordinate 103,758, forward strand.
TCAGACGGTTGGTTGGCCAGCGGGTAACCGCCGATTTGAAGGAGTTCTGCACCGATTGGTACAAGTTACCGACACCGGTGCCGTGCAAGGCCGAGATGAAGTGAATATCCGCGAAGTCGACGAAGAACAGACGACGGGTCAATTCGACCTTCACGAACTCGCGCTCGCTTGGGGTCATGCCGTCCCACTTGTTGATCGCGATAACCAGAGCACGACCGGCCTCCAGCGCAAAGCCCAACAGGTTGAGGTCGTGGTCAACCACGCCTTCACGGGCGTCCATCACAAAGATCACCACGTTGGCGTCTTTGATGGCTTGCAGGGTTTTGACCACGGAGAATTTTTCGACTTCTTCGTGGATCTTGCCGCGTTTGCGCACACCGGCGGTGTCGATCAGCGTGTACTTCTCGTCGTTACGCTCGAACGGGATGTAGATACTGTCACGCGTGGTGCCGGGCTGGTCATACACGATGACGCGGTCTTCACCGAGCATGCGGTTAACCAGCGTCGATTTACCGACGTTAGGACGACCAATGATGGCGATCTTGATACCGTCTTTTTCGCTAGGGCCAGGAATGCGTTTGGCTTCCTCACCCTCAAGAACGATTTCTTCTTCGCCGTCTTCAGGCTCTTCTTCGTCACGCGGGAAGTTGCTCAGGGCAATTTCCAGCAGTTGTGTGATACCGCGACCATGTGCGCCAGCGATCGGGATCGCGTCGCCCATGCCCAGCGGTGCGAACTCGGCGCGAGCCATGTCCGGGTCGATGTTGTCGACCTTGTTAGCCACCACGTAGGAGCGCTTGTTACGCTTGCGAAGGTGCTCGCCGATCATCTGGTCAGCGGCTGTGAAACCTGCTTTTGCATCTACCAGGAACAGAACGACATCAGCTTCTTCGATGGCCAGCAGCGACTGCTCGGCCATTTTTTCGTCCATACCGTGCTCGTCACCGGAGATACCGCCGGTGTCGACCAAAATGTAGGAACGCCCTTGCCACTTGGCCTCACCGTATTGGCGATCACGGGTCAGACCGGACACGTCGCCGACGATGGCGTCGCGAGTCCTGGTCAGGCGGTTGAACAAGGTGGACTTGCCGACGTTTGGTCGGCCCACCAGGGCGATTACGGGAACCATGCGGCTCTCCACTTCGTTATTTCAGAAAATACAAAAGCCGCTGCAAGGCAGCGGCCAGAGTTCGGAACAGCACAGATGTGCCGCAAGCCTTGCCAGAGCAAGGCTGCCTGAGACCCTAGAGCCTCAAGCATAGACGCCTTAGCGAATGGTCAGGGCTTCCAGTTTGCCGCTGTTACCAAACACGTAAATCATGTCACCGACCACCAGCGGACGCGCCCGAAGACCATCGCTGTCAATGCGAGTACGGCCTACGAAACGGCCATCGACCTGGCTCAACAGGTGCAGATAGCCTTCCATGTCACCGACTGCCACATAGCTGGAGAAGACTTCTGGAGCCGACAGTTGGCGGCGAGCCAGCGCTTCATTGGTCCACAGTACGGTGGTCGACCGTTCGTCAACGCCTTCTACAGTGCCCGACGCCAGGCTGATGTAGACGTTGCCAAAACCTTGAGCGACACCTGCATAGCTGGAAGCATCACGCTGCCAGAGTACACGACCGCTTTCCAGCTCCAGAGCCGCCATGCGGCCCTGATAGCTGGCGACATACAGGGTGCCACCAGACAGAAGCAGACCGCCGTCGATATCGACGATACGCTCCAGTTCCGAACGGCCTTGCGGGATGGCAACGCGTTGCTCCCACACCGGTACGCCGTTCTGAGTATCAAGGGCAACTACTTTGCCGGTCGAAAGACCTGCAATGGCCAGATGATTGGTCACCAGCGGCGCGCCGGTACCACGCAAGGTCAAAACCCCTGGCGTGCTGTCGTAGATCCAGCGCCGGTCGCCGGTCGAGGCATCCAGGCCCACAAGATGGTCGTCCTGGGTCTGAACCACCACGATGTCACCGTTGGTGGCAGGCGGTGCAAGCACCTCACTGTTAACGCGAGTGCGCCATTTTTGTTCGCCAGTGCTGGCGTCCAGGGCAATCACGTCACCTTGCAAGGTGCCGAGCATGACCAGGCCGTAGCCAACGCCGATTGCGCCGGAAACAGGCAGCTCGAGGTCTTTCTTCCACTGAACGTCGCCGTTCATGCGGTCCAGAGACATCACGATTCCGTTCACGTCAGCGGCGTAAATGGTATTACCTTCAACCGCTGGAGTCAGCATGTTGTAGGTTTTACCCTGACCGTCACCGATCGAACGATCCCACTGCTTTTGCAGAACGACTTCTTCTTTGAAGTCAGTCAGCTCAGCGGGTGGAAGTTCTTTTTTGCTGTTGCTGCTGCAACCCGCGGCCAAAACGACCAGAGCCAGCAATGCCGCATGTTTCCAACGCATCACTTCACGCATCCCCTTTGGCCAAGTCATCAAGCTTGATTTGTAAGCCACCGACCGCCGCGTCATCGGACAGTGCAGCCTTGGCTTTTTCGTAGGCTTTACGTGCGTCGTCAGTACGACCCTGCTGAACCAGCAGATCGCCTTTCAGTTCTTCACGGCCAGCCAGGAATGCTTTGTCCGAGTCACCTTCAAGCAGCTTCAAGGCGTCATCCGCCTTGCCTTGCGCGGCCAGAACCTGCGCCAGACGCTGACGCGCCACTTCACCCAAGGTTGGGTTAGCCGGCTTGTCGACAATTGCCTTGAGCTCGGTAGCCGCATCATCCAGCTTGCCAGTGTCTACGGCCACTTTAGCCACAAACAGACCGCCAAATTGGGCGTAGGCCGAACCGCCGTACTCGCTTTTCAGCTTGTTGGCCAAGTCGGCCACACGGCCCGCATCTGGCTGCCCATTAGGCGTCAGCGCGGTTTCGAGCAATTGTTGATAGAGCATCGACGCACCCTGCGACTGATTGCTCTGATATTTGTGCCAAGCCTGCCAGCCGAACACCACCACCAGCGCCAGCAAGCCGCCAGTGACCAGGGGTTTGCCGTTGCGCTGCCACCAGTCTTTCAACTCGCCCAGCTGATCATCTTCGTTACTCGACACCCCAACACTCCTTATTCGATAAATCGGCTGTTTTACAGCGTCAACCCTGCACGACGCAGGTGGCCAAGTGCTCGGAAAGAGCATCCCAGGCAATAGTTTGTTGTTCGCCCTGGCCACGCAGGGGTTTGACGCCTACCACGTGCTGGGCCAATTCGTCGTCACCCAGAATCAGCGCATACAGCGCACCGCTCTTGTCCGCCTTTTTGAACTGGCTTTTGAAGCTGCCAGCGCCTGCGTTGATTTGCAGACGCAGGTTCGGCAACTGATCGCGGACACGCTCGCTGAGCGTTAAAGCGGCCAGTTCAGCGGCCTCACCGAACGCGCACAGGTAAACATCCACCTGACGCGCGATTTCTTCAGGGACTTGTTCCAGGGTTTCGAGCAGCAGAATCAGACGCTCGATGCCCATTGCAAAGCCAACACCGGCGGTCGGCTTGCCACCCATTTGTTCAACCAGACCGTCATAGCGACCGCCAGCACACACGGTGCCTTGAGCGCCGAGCTTGTCGGTGACCCACTCAAAAACGGTTTTGCTGTAGTAATCGAGCCCGCGAACCAGCTTGGGGTTGATGACGTAAGGAATACCGGCAGCATCCAGACGCGCCTTGAGGCCTTCGAAGTGCACGCGCGATTCTTCGTCGAGGTAATCGACCAGCTTCGGCGCATCCACCAGCACGGCTTGCGTGCCGGCATTTTTGGTATCGAGCACACGCAGCGGATTGGATTTCAAACGACGCTGGCTGTCTTCGTCAAGCTCGCTCAAACGCGAGGACAGGTATTCAACCAATGCTGCACGGTAGCGGGCACGGGCTTCGCTGGTCCCCAGGCTGTTGAGTTCGAGCTTGACCGCATCACGGATGCCCAGCTCGCCCCACAGACGCCAGGTCAGCACGATCAGTTCGGCGTCGATGTCCGGCCCATCAAGGTTGAACACTTCAACCCCAATCTGATGGAACTGGCGATAACGGCCTTTCTGAGGGCGTTCGTGGCGGAACATCGGGCCGATGTACCACAACTTCTGCACTTGGCCAGCCCCCGTGATGCCGTGCTCAAGCACAGCACGCACGCACGCGGCAGTGCCTTCTGGACGCAGGGTCAGCGAATCGCCGTTGCGGTCTTCGAAGGTGTACATCTCTTTTTCGACGATGTCGGTGACTTCACCAATCGAGCGTTTGAACAGCTCGGTGAACTCAACGATCGGCATACGGATTTGCTTGTAACCGTAGTTATCCAGCAAACGCGAGACCTTACCCTCGAAGTAGCGCCACAGCGGCGTCTGCTCAGGCAGGATGTCGTTCATGCCACGAATGGCTTGCAAAGACTTGCTCACAAAAAATCCTTTATTCGTTGGTTAGCCGCGCGCGATGACTGCTGCGTCAGCTTCGACCTTGTCGGCCGCCTTCTGGCGGATCAGCTTTTCAAGCTGGTCCACCAGGTTTTCATTCGTCAACTTCTGCGACGGCTTGCCGTCGATGTAAATCAGGTTGGGCGTACCACCGGTCAAGCCCACATGAGCCTCTTTGGCTTCGCCCGGGCCGTTGACCACACAACCAATAACCGCCACATCCAACGGCACCAGCAAGTCTTCAAGCCGCACTTCCAGCTCGTTCATGGTTTTCACCACGTCGAAGTTCTGCCGGGAGCAGCTTGGGCAAGCGATAAAGTTGATGCCTCGCGAACGCAGGTGCAGGGATTTGAGAATGTCGTAGCCGACTTTTACTTCCTCTACCGGGTCTGCTGCCAACGAGATGCGAATAGTATCGCCAATCCCTTCGGCAAGCAGCATACCTAGGCCCACGGCAGATTTCACTGTGCCAGAGCGCAAACCACCGGCTTCGGTGATGCCCAAATGCAGCGGCTGGACGATTTCCTTGGCCAGCAAGCGGTAGGCTTCAACGGCCATGAACACGTCAGAGGCCTTCACGCTGACCTTGAAGTCCTTGAAATTCAGGCGTTCCAGGTGCTCTACGTGGCGCAGTGCCGACTCAACCAGCGCGGCTGGTGTCGGCTCGCCATATTTTTTTTGCAAGTCTTTTTCAAGCGAACCGGCGTTCACACCGATCCGGATCGGAATGCCGCGATCACGCGCAGCATCAACCACAGCACGCACACGGTCCTCACGGCCGATGTTGCCCGGATTGATCCGCAGGCAGTCAACGCCCAATTCCGCAACGCGCAGGGCAATGCGGTAGTCGAAATGGATGTCGGCGACCAGCGGCACTTTAACCAGTTGCTTGATGCGACCAAAGGCTTCCGCTGCGTCCATGTCCGGCACGGAGACGCGAACGATGTCGACGCCAGCAGCTTCCAGACGATTGATTTGAGCCACGGTGGCAGCGACATCATTGGTGTCGCTGTTGGTCATGCTCTGCACTGCAATGGGGGCATCGCCACCTACTGGTACAGAGCCAACCCAGATTTTGCGCGATTCGCGACGTTTAATTGGTGATTCGCCGTGCATGACTTATTGACCTAACTTCAGGCGAGCAGTCTCGCCACTGGTGAAAGGAGCCACATCCACAGGCTGACCGTTGTAGGTCACCTGTGCGCCACGGGCATAGCCCAGGCGCAGGCCGAGTGGAGCCTTGCCGCTCACATCAAGCGTTTCGCCCTTGCGCTTCAGACCACCAAACAGCACCTTGCCGGCGCCATCGGTGACTTGAGTCCAGCAATCGGCGGTGTAGTTGATCTTGACCTTGCCTGCGCCCGCAACCGGTTCGGTGCTGGTAGCAGCCGCAGCAACAGGCGCCGCTGGCGTTGCAGCAGCCGGGGTAACCGGTTGTGGCGCAACGGCTGGCGCTGGAGCCGAGGCCGCAGGCGTAGCCGATGGGGTTGCCGAAGCTGCCGGCAATACCAGCGCGGTGCTGCCTGCTTGCTCTGGCTCAGGTTGCGCTGCCGCGTCGTCTTCGACCCTGGATTGAGCTACCGCCTGATCCTCCGGCTCGTCGAGCGGATGGATCTGAGTCTTGCCGTCAGCGCCTTCAACTTCAACGTGTTCCGGAGTCAGGCCGACCAGATCCTTGGCGCGCATGGACGTTTGGTCCTGCCACCAGAAAAAAACCCCGCCGATGACGGCCAGCAGGAGCAACAAACTGACAATACGCAAAATGGTGTGCGATACGCGCACGGGTTCTTCAATGCGGCCAAGACTGTGCACGTTACTGCCATTGGCATCGGTGCCGGTGATCAGGTCGAATTCGTGTACCAGGCTGGCTTGGTCCATGCCCAGCAATTTGGCATAGGCACGTATATAGCCGCGCGCAAAGGTATGACCTGGTAGTTTGTCGAACGCTCCCGCCTCAAGGTTGCTCAAGGAACTGGCCGTGAGATTGAGTTTCAGGGCGACTTCAGCCAGGGTCCATCCATTGCTCTCACGGGCCTGACGCAAGGTCTCACCGGGATTGCCACGAGTCGCTGCTAGAACTTCGGGGTGCGCCGCTTTCATCATTGCTCCGACAGGTATTGCTGATATTCCGGCGTGCCGGGATAGAGTCGTTTTAGTTGCTGGCCATAGTTGGCTGTTGGGGTGCGCTCATCGAAAACACTCGCCAGTCGCGCACCGAGCAATAGACTACGTGCATTTTGCCCGCTAAGCAGGCTAAAACGATCGTAAAAGTCACGTGCGAGCACATAATGCCTGTCTTCGTAAGACAACTCAGCCATTTCGAGCAGTGCACGGGGTTGTTGGCGGTTCAGGCGCAAGGCTTTTTCAAGCTGCTGACGACCTGTTTCGCGTTGCCCCAGCTTGAGCGAGGTCATGCCAAGGTTCTCGTAAACGCGAGAACGCTCGGGATAGAGGCTGTCTGCCGAGGCTTTTTGGAATTGGCCGTAAGCCTCCTGATAGCGTTGCTGCTCAAACAGGAAGCTGCCGTAGTTATTCAGAATCCGCGTGTCAGAGGATCGCCCGCTTAACGCCGTTTTGAACGCTTGCTCAGCCAACTCAGGTTCCATCTCGGCCTGGAACACCAAGGCCAATGCAGCGTTGGTGTCCGGGTCGGTCTTGTTGAGTTCCAGAGCCTTGCCAAGCGGGATTTTGGCCTGTTCGATCATCCCTTGCTGAAGATAACCGAGGCCCAATTGAACATAGGCCTCGCGCGCTTGATCACGCCCCTTGTCGTTGCTCAGCGGGTTTGAACCACCCGATGAGACGCAGCCCGCCAGCAGGCCGACCATTACGACAGAGAGCGCAGCGCGCAAGATCATAGGTTTCCTCTCTCAGGGCTGAGTCGCAGCGTTTTGCGCCAGATCAGTCTCAGCATTGAGTTCACGTGCCGCGATAAGGCGCGAGCTACGGCGAGTACGGTCGTTGACCTGACCTACCAACTGCCCACACGCCGCATCGATGTCTTCGCCGCGAGTCGTACGGACGGTCACGTTGTAACCCGCCTGCTGCAACAACTCCTGGAAACGGCGAATGGCGTTGTTGCTTGGACGCTCATAGCCCGAATGCGGGAACGGGTTAAACGGAATCAGGTTGATCTTGCAAGGGGTGTCCTTGAGTAGTTCGATCATTTCTACAGCGTGATCGACGTGATCATTGACGTCTTTGAGCAGGGTGTACTCAACGGTCAAGACGCGCTTCTCGCCCAAGGTCGACATGTAGCGACGGCAGGATTCAAGCAGCATTTTGAGCGGGTACTTTTTATTGATCGGTACCAATTGACTGCGCAGCTCGTCATTCGGTGCGTGCAGTGACAACGCCAGGGAGACGTCGATGTGCTTGGCCAGCTCATCAATCATCGGCACCACGCCCGAGGTCGACAAGGTCACCCGGCGCTTGGAGATGCCATAGCCCAGGTCATCCATCATCAGATGCATGGCGGCGATGACGTTGTCGAAGTTCAGCAGCGGCTCACCCATGCCCATCATCACCACGTTGGTGATGGCACGGTCGACGGTCGCCGGGACGCTGCCAAAGGATTTGTTGGCAATCCACACCTGGCCAATGACTTCGGCGGCGGTGAGGTTGCTATTGAAGCCTTGCTTGCCGGTGGAACAGAAACTGCAATCCAGGGCACAGCCCGCCTGGGACGAAACGCACAAAGTGCCGCGTTTGCCCTGGGGAATATAAACGGTCTCGACGCAGCTGCCGGACTCAACGCGCACCACCCACTTACGGGTGCCATCGCTGGAGATGTCCTCGCTGACGACTTCAGGTCCACGAACCTCAGCAATAGCCTTGAGCTTGTCGCGCAAGGCCTTGCTGACGTTAGTCATGGCGTCGAAATCATCGACGCCAAAGTGGTGAATCCACTTCATGACCTGACCGGCACGGAAACGCTTCTCCCCGATTGAGTCGAAGAATTTCTCCATTTCCGGCTGAGTCAGACCCAACAGGTTAGTTTTGCCAGTCGTTGCAATCATGTCTTCACCCTCACTCACAAGCCAATGCTTAGCGAGTGGTTACTTCAGTAGCTGCGAAAAAGTAAGCGATTTCGCGAGCAGCAGCTGCTTCAGAGTCGGAACCGTGAACAGCGTTAGCGTCGATGGATTCTGCGAAGTCAGCACGGATGGTGCCAGCAGCAGCTTCTTTAGGGTTGGTAGCGCCCATCAGCTCACGGTTCAGAGCGATAGCGTTTTCGCCTTCCAGAACCTGAACGACAACAGGACCGGAGATCATGAAAGCAACCAGGTCGCCGAAGAAGCCGCGCTCGCTGTGCTCAGCGTAGAAGCCTTCAGCTTCAGCTTTGGACAGTTGCTTGAGTTTAGAAGCTACAACCTTCAGGCCAGCGTCTTCGAAACGGGTAACGATCTTGCCGATAACGTTTTTAGCAACGGCGTCAGGCTTGATGATGGAGAAAGTACGTTGAACAGCCATGGTGTAACTCCAGAAACAGTGATTTAAGCGAAAAATTAAACCCGCGAATTATACGCGGGTTCTTGGGTATTGCATAATTACGTGCGTTGCAGGCTTAGTCAGCCTCTTCGATCCACAACCCCTGAATGGCTTCGAGGACTTTTTCCCCGCCGCGATCCGGTATGTCGTCGAACTCCGGCAATGCCATGACCAAGTTGCGCAGCTTGACGAAGTTCACCGAGAGCGGATCGACATCCGGGTGAGCCTCAGCCAGCTGTATAGCAATTTCTTGTACATCAACCCATTTCAGGCTCATGACACTTCCTTTAATCAGTGCGGCGCTTCGGCAGCATGGTTGAGGGAGTATTTCGGGATTTCGACGGTGATGTCTTCGGTCCCGACCTTGGCCTGACAGCTCAAGCGCGAGTGAGCTTCAAGACCCCAGGCACGATCCAGATAGTCCTCTTCCAGCTCGTCCGCCTCTTCCAGCGTGTCGAAACCCTCACGAATGATGCAGTGGCAGGTGGTACAGGCGCAGACGCCACCGCACGCACTTTCGATTTCGATGTGATTGTCGTGTGCCACTTCGAGAATCGACTTTCCCGTCTCAGCCTCAACAACCATACCGTCCGGGCAATGCTCGGCGTGTGGCAAAAAAATGACCTGCGGCATCGTTATTCCTCAATCTCATTCAGGTTGCGCCCCGCCAGAGCGGCTTTGACGGTCAAATCCATACGGCGGGCAGCAAATGCATCGGTCACTTGCGACAGACGCTTGGTCTGCTGCTCGATGGCGTAACCATCGGTGCCTTTCAACAATTCGGACAGTTCCTGCATCTGCAGTTCAATGACCATACGCTCTTCAGGATCGAGCAGGCGCTCGCCATCAACCTCCAGTGCGGCCTGCACGGCCTCGATCAGACGCTGGCCATCGACTTGCTGCTCACGCAGAACGCGAGCGACCTTATCGTCACCGGCGTACTGGAATGAATCCTTGAGCATTTTGGCGATTTCACCGTCGGTCAGACCGTAGGAAGGCTTGACCTGAATATTGGCCTCAACACCTGAACCCAACTCTCGCGCCGAGACACTGAGCAAGCCATCCGCATCAACCTGGAAGGTCACGCGGATCTTCGCAGCACCCGCCACCATCGGAGGAATGCCACGCAGCTCAAAGCGCGCCAGCGAACGGCAATCGCTGATCAGCTCGCGCTCGCCCTGCAGCACGTGAATCATCATGGCCGTCTGGCCATCTTTGTACGTCGTAAAGTCTTGAGCGCGAGCCACCGGGATCGTGGTGTTGCGCGGAATGACTTTTTCCATCAACCCGCCCATGGTCTCAAGACCGAGCGACAACGGAATCACGTCAAGCAGCAACAACTCGCCACCATCACGTTTGTTACCGGCCAAGGTATCGGCCTGAATCGCAGCGCCAATGGCAACCACTTGATCCGGATCGATGTCCGTCAGCGGCTGGCGACCGAACATTTCAGCAACGGCTTCGCGCACACGCGGCACACGGGTCGAACCACCAACCATCACGACCGCCTGAACATCTTCAAGCTCGATGTTGGCGTCACGTACGGCACGACGACACGCCTTGAGACTGCGCGCAACCATCGGCTCGATGAGCGCATCGAAGGCTTCACGGGTCAGGTCTGCTTGCCAGTCACCGTAAATGACAGGAACAGAAGATGCATCCGTCAGCGCTTCTTTGGCGGCACAGGCAATTTGCAACAGTTGGCGCTGCGCTCCCGGATCAAGGTCAGCAGACAAACCCGCCTGCTCGACAATCCAGTTGGCAATCGCATGGTCAAAATCATCGCCGCCCAGAGCGCTGTCGCCCCCCGTGGCCAACACTTCAAACACACCGCCAGTCAGACGCAAGATAGAAATATCGAACGTACCGCCACCCAGGTCATAGATGGCCACAACGCCTTCAGCGTGCTGATCCAGACCGTAAGCAACTGCAGCGGCCGTAGGCTCGTTGAGCAGACGCAAGACGTTCAACCCGGCAAGCCGGGCAGCATCCTTGGTGGCCTGGCGCTGAGCATCATCGAAATAAGCCGGAACGGTAATAACCGCGCCCACCAATTCACCACCCAAGGTCTTTTCAGCACGCTCGCGCAATACCTTCAGGATGTCGGCCGACACTTCCACAGGGCTCTTAGGGCCCTGCACGGTGTCAATAAACGGCATATGCGACTCACCACCCACAAAGCGGTAAGGCAGTTGCTCACCCAATTGCTTGACGTCGGACAGACCACGACCCATCAAGCGCTTGACCGACAGCACGGTATTGAATGGATCGCTGGAGGCAGCCAGGCGTGCGGACTCACCCACCTCGATGCGGTCTGCGTGATAACGCACCGCAGAGGGCAGGATGACTCGACCTTCGGCATCAGCCAGCGGCTCGGAAAGACCACTGCGCAATGCAGCGACCAGCGAATTGGTAGTGCCCAAGTCGATCCCCACAGCCAGACGACGCTGGTGCGGTTGAGGACTTTGGCCGGGTTCGGCGATCTGCAGTAGGGCCATCGTTATCAGGACTTATCTGTATATCAGGCGTGCAACCGTGGCGGCACTGGGTTAATCGTCGAGGCGCTCTTCTAGCTGGCGCACTTCGTAAGTGAGCTTGTCCAGGAACTGCATGCGGCGCATCAGGCGTTCTGCCTGTTCGCGCTGTGCAGCATCATCCCAACAAGCAGCGAAGCTATCGTTCAATTGTTCCTGAGCGACTTTTAACCGACGTTTGAATGCTGCAATACCGGCTATATCTGCGCTGTCCTGCAAATCTTCAAGTTCTTCGCGCCATTGCATCTGCTGCATCAGGAACTCGGGATCGTGCACCGTGACTTCCAGCGGCATCTCGCGCCCATTCATCGCGAGCAGGTAACGCGCGCGCTTGGGTGGGCTTTTGAGCGTCTGGTAAGCCTCGTTAAGGCTGGCGGATTGCTCTAGCGCCAGTCGCTGCTCACGCTCGGAAGCGTCAGCAAAACGGTCTGGATGCACGCCACGCGCTAACTCGCGGTAGCGCACAGCCAACTGATCAAGGTCTAGAGTGAAGCTCGGCTGCAGTTCAAACAAAGCAAAATGACAAGGAGTACCCACGACTGGCCTCAGATGTTGAAGCTCTCGCCGCAGCCACATTCGCCACGTACGTTGGGGTTATTGAACTTGAAGCCTTCGTTCAGGCCTTCCTTGACGAAATCAAGCTCAGTGCCGTCAAGATAGGTCAGGCTTTTAGGATCAATGATCACTTTTTCGCCATGGGTCTCGAAAACCTGGTCTTCGTCGCCCACTTCGTCGACAAACTCCAGCACATAGGCAAGACCGGAACAGCCCGTAGTGCGAACACCCAGACGAATCCCCTCACCTTTGCCGCGCCCATCAAGGGAACGGCGAATATGCTTGGCCGCCGCCTCTGTCATGCTGATAGCCATCGTGACTCCTTACCTCTCACCAGTATCATCACCGGTTCGCGCCGTTCCCGGCGCGAACCACTCGGATCAGATCAAACCTTTCTTCTGCTTGTAATCGCGAACGGCCGCCTTGATGGCGTCTTCAGCGAGTACCGAGCAGTGAATTTTCACCGGTGGCAAGGCCAGTTCTTCAGCCAACTGAGTGTTCTTGATGGTCTCTGCTTCATCCAGAGTCTTGCCTTTCATCCACTCGGTTGCCAGGGAGCTGGAAGCAATTGCCGAACCGCAGCCGTAGGTCTTGAACTTGGCATCTTCAATGATGCCCTGCTCGTTCACCTTGATCTGCAAACGCATCACGTCGCCGCACGCAGGTGCGCCAACCATGCCGGTGCCAACATCCGGATCTTCCGCGTCCATCTTGCCGACGTTGCGCGGGTTTTCGTAGTGGTCGATGACCTTTTCGCTGTAAGCCATGGTACTAATCCTCACTCATCAGAGTCGCTCTTGAGACGCTGTAAAAGCTGCGATTCGCTAAGCTCTACAGCGCCTGCCTGCGGCGACTTAAATTATTAGTGCGCCGCCCATTCGATTTTCGAAATGTCGATGCCGTCTTTGTACATGTCCCACAGCGGCGAAAGAGCACGCAGCTTGGTAACAGCCTCGCAAACCTTCTGCGCGGCGTAATCGATTTCTTCTTCAGTGGTGAACCGACCGAAGGTGAAGCGAATCGAGCTGTGTGCCAATTCATCATTGCGACCCAGGGCGCGCAACACGTAGGACGGCTCGAGGGATGCAGAGGTGCAAGCCGAACCGGACGACACGGCCAGATCCTTGAGCGCCATGATCAGCGACTCGCCTTCAACGTAGTTGAAGCTCAGGTTCAGGTTGTGCGGAACGCGGGCGGTCATGCTGCCGTTGACGTACAGCTCTTCAAGGTGTTCAACCTGCTTGAAGAAACGGTCGCTCAAGGCTTTGATACGGATGTTTTCAGCAGCCATTTCTTCTTTGGCGATCTGGAACGCTTCACCCATACCCACGATCTGGTGGGTGGCCAAGGTGCCCGAACGCATGCCGCGCTCGTGACCGCCACCGTGCATGGCAGCTTCGATACGCACACGAGGCTTACGGCTAACATACAGTGCGCCGATGCCTTTAGGGCCGTAGGTTTTGTGAGCCGAGAAAGACATCAGGTCGACTTTCAGCTTGGCCAGGTCGATCGCGACCTTACCGGTAGACTGCGCCGCATCGACATGGAACAACACGCCGCGCGAACGCGTCAGTTCGCCAATGGCCTCGATGTCGTTGATGGTGCCGATTTCGTTGTTCACGTGCATGATCGACACCAAGATGGTGTCCTCGCGCATGGCCGCTTCAACCATGGCCGGCGTCACCAGGCCGTCTTCACCCGGCTCGATGTAAGTCACTTCAAACCCTTCACGCTCCAACTGACGCATGGTGTCGAGAACGGCTTTGTGCTCAATTTTGTCGGTGATCAGGTGCTTGCCCTTGGAGGCATAGAAATGCGCAGCACCCTTAATTGCCAGGTTGTTGGCTTCGGTTGCACCGGAGGTCCAGACAATTTCACGCGGATCAGCATTAACCAGATCAGCGACCTGACGACGGCCATTCTCTACCGCTTCTTCGGCTTTCCAGCCAAAGACGTGAGAACGCGAAGCCGGGTTACCGAAGTTCCCGTCAACCAGCAAGCAGTCGCTCATCTTTTGAGCAACACGCGGATCAACCGGGGTGGTGGCTGAGTAATCAAGGTAAATCGGCAATTTCATGGACTATCTCCTAAATCAGGCTGGCTGGCGCACCGTCGTTTCTATGCAATCACTCGACGGCGGACGCTTCGATCTTATCCAGGTGCGGCGCTTTGCTATTACAGCGGCGCTGATCCTGACGCTGGGCTACTTCTTGCACCTCACGGCGAGTGACAAGATCAGCCAAGCTGATACCACTGAGAAAATCGTGGATTTGCAGGCTCAAATCACACCACAAGTGGTGGGTCAGGCACGTGTCGCCGGCATGGCAATCGCCAAGACCCTGGCAACGCGTTGCGTCGACGGATTCGTTCACTGCATCGATAACTTGGGCAACCTGAATACCTTGCATGTCGCGCGACAGCTGATAGCCGCCACCAGGACCACGCACACTGGAAACCAGACTGCTGCGGCGCAGCTTGGCAAACAGTTGCTCAAGGTAGGAAAGAGAGATGCCTTGGCGCTCGGAAATATCAGCCAGGGACACCGGCCCGTGCTGTGCGTGCAACGCCAAATCGAGCATTGCAGTAACGGCGTATCGGCCTTTTGTAGTCAGTCTCATGGACAGGTACCACGGAATTCGGAATGAGGGCGAGTATGCTATTCCCGACTGTTTAAGTCAACTATTAGACCTAGTACTTTGGTCGGGATTACCCGCAAAACAGCGGCGGCATTGTAGCAGGGTCTGCGGCGTAATGGCACACACGCAACCTTGCAGCCGCCGCTGCAGGAGCTACAGGTCAGTCACACTGCCCTGCTTTGATCCTTGTCTTTGACACAGGCAAAGTCTTCTTCACGCAACTCCGGCAGATCTTTCGCGCAATAAGGGCTTCCCAGATCTTTCAGTGCGCCGCACATGCCATCCAGCTTTCCATCGACTGCCTGCAAGTGATCAAGCAACTGCGCAATGGCACGCGCAACAGGGTCTGGCATGTCCTCACCCACGCCATAGGCATCAAAGCCGATTTTTTCGGCCATGGCTTTGCGCTTGGCTTGAACCTCATCGTCATTTTTGACAATGATCCGACCCGGAATGCCGACCACGGTTGCGCCCGCGGGCACAGCCTTGGTGACGACGGCATTGGAACCCACCTTGGCGCCCGCACCAACGGTAAAAGGACCAAGCACCTTCGCACCCGCGCCGACCACCACACCATTTTCCAGCGTCGGGTGGCGCTTACCTTTATTCCAACTGGTGCCGCCCAACGTCACGCCCTGGTACAGGGTGACATCATCGCCAATTTCAGCGGTCTCGCCGATCACAATCCCCATGCCGTGATCGATGAAGAAACGACGCCCCACCTTGGCCCCCGGATGAATCTCGATCCCGGTCAACCATCGCCCAAAGTTCGACACCAGGCGAGCGAGCCATTTCCAACCCTTCCCCCAGAGCAACCCGGACAGACGGTGAATCCAGATCGCATGCATGCCCGGATAGCAGGTCAAGACTTCGAACGCGTTACGCGCCGCCGGATCACGATGAAACACGCTTTGAATATCTTCACGCAGACGCTCGAACATCATTAATCCTTGCGTTTAAGCAACTCGCCACGGGCTGCTTTTTGGGTTTCGGTGAGAATGCCACGCAAAATATTCATTTCGGCGCGACTGACCGAGCTACGCCCATAGAGCCGACGCAGACGCGCCATCAGATGACGCGGCTTTTGCGGGTCAAGAAACTCGATAGCCACCAATGTCTGCTCCAGATGCTCGTAAAAGCGCTCCAGCTCATCCATGGTCGCCAACTCTCCACTTTTAGTGGAGGCGACTTCCTCTTTTTCAACTTTGCTCGGCTGCCCCTGCACAGCAAGCCAGGCCATACGAATTTCATAACTCAGCACTTGCACCGCAGCCCCGAGATTCAAGGAGCTGAACTCAGGGTCTGACGGGATATGCACATGAAAGTGACAACGCTGCAGCTCATCATTGGTAAGGCCGGAGTCTTCACGACCAAACACCAGGGCGATTTCGGCGCCCTGCACCGCGTCTTCAACTACTTTTTGTCCACATTCACGCGGATCCAGCAGCGGCCAGGGAATCCGACGATCACGCGCACTGGTACCCAGCACCAGATTGCAGCCCACCAACGCATCTTCCAGCGAAGCGACGACTTGCGCATTTTCAAGAATATCCCCCGCTCCTGACGCTCGAGCATCAGCCTCGTGGTGCGGAAACAATCTTGGTTCCACCAGGACCAGCCGCGACAACCCCATGTTTTTCATGGCACGCGCAGCACCGCCGATGTTGCCGGGATGACTGGTATTGACCAGAACGACACGAATATTTGACAGCAATGGAAGCGCTCACAGACCGGTAAAAGGGAGCAAATCTTACCTAAGCCAATCACCTTAAGCTACGAAAGCTAATGCAAACCTTCATCTGCCAAACTTTTCTGTTAGAATGTCCGGCTTTCTTTAACGACCTAGGTGAAACGTCCATGCAGCCCATGCTGAATATCGCGCTGCGCGCCGCCCGCAGCGCCAGTGAATTGATTTTCCGCTCCATCGAGCGCCTGGATACCATCAAGGTCGACGAAAAAGACGCCAAGGATTACGTCTCTGAAGTCGATCGTGCTGCTGAACAGAAAATCATCGATGCCCTGCGCAAAGCTTATCCAACGCACGGCATTCTCGGTGAAGAAACCGGCATGCATCCAGGCAGCGGTGAAGGTGAAGACTATCTGTGGATCATTGACCCACTGGATGGCACCACCAACTTCCTGCGCGGCGTTCCACACTTCGCCGTCAGCATCGCCTGCAAATACCGCGGCCGCCTTGAGCACGCCGTGGTTCTTGATCCAGTTCGCCAGGAAGAATTCACCGCCAGCCGCGGCCGCGGCGCTCAACTGAACGGTCGCCGCCTGCGTGTCAGCGGCCGCACCAGCCTTGAAGGCGCCCTGCTGGGTACTGGCTTCCCGTTCCGCGACAACCAAATGGACAACCTGGACAACTACCTGGGCATGTTCCGCAGCCTGGTTGGCCAGACTGCCGGCATCCGCCGCGCAGGCGCAGCCAGCCTGGATCTGGCCTACGTTGCCGCCGGTCGTTTCGATGCATTCTGGGAGTCAGGCCTTTCCGAGTGGGACATGGCTGCAGGCGCACTGCTCATTCAAGAAGCTGGCGGCCTCGTCAGCGACTTCACCGGCAGCCACGACTTCCTTGAAAAAGGCCACATTGTTGCCGGCAACACCAAGTGCTTCAAAGCCGTTCTGACTGCAATTCAGCCTCATCTGCCGGCCTCGCTGAAACGCTAAGCGAAATCCGAGCCTAAAAAAAGCACCCTTATGGGTGCTTTTTTATGCCTGTCACTTACTATCCTGCAGGAGCTGGCGCAGCCTGCGGCAGCTCCCACCGGCTTATTTGAGAATAAGCTGACCTTGCTTGTCCACGGCAATCTGATTGCCCGGCTCGTGATCCATACGCACTTTGCCTTCCTTGCCATCCAGTGAGTAACGCACGTCGTAACCGATCACTTTGTCGCTAATGTCATTAACGGTGTTACAGCGAGTCTGCGTCGTGGTGTACGTGTCACGGTCCTGCATACCTTCCTGAACCTTGTTACCCGCATAACCACCACCCAGCGCACCCGCAACCGTGGCAATTTTCTTGCCGTTGCCGCCGCCGACCTGATTACCCAACAAACCACCCGCCACCGCACCGATGACACTGCCAACAATCTGATGCTCATCCTTGACTGGCGCGCGACGCGTCACAGCCACATCCTTGCAGACCTCTCGCGGGGTTTTGATTTGCTGCGTGACCGGCTGAACAGCCAGCACCTGAGCAGACTCAGGGCTTTTCACCAAGCTGTAGGTGGCAAAAGCACCCCCGGCAGTCACACCGACAGCACCCAATACTGCGCCTACCAGCAAAGATTTGTTCACTCGAACCTCCAGACCATCACAGGTGGGAAGATTCCCACATCAATCCTAGCCTTGGAGCACAAAAAAAGGCGCGAGTTCAATACTCGCGCCTTTTAGGTGACTGCCAGAGACAATTAACCGTTATGGACGGTCGTCGATCTCTTTCTCACTCGCAGCAGGAGGAATCAAATCCTCTGCACTGAGCTTCAGCCAGATCAGCACCACGTTCGCGATGTAGATCGACGAGTAAGTACCCGCCAATACACCCACGAACAGAGCTACCGAGAAGCCCCACAGGTTGTCGCCACCGAAGATCAACAGGGCCGCAATCGCCAGCAATGTCGAAATCGATGTCGCCATGGTGCGCAGCAGGGTTTGGGTGGTCGAGATATTGATGTTCTCAATCAGCGTTGCCTTGCGCAGCACCCGGAAGTTCTCACGAACCCGGTCGAATACCACAATGGTGTCGTTGAGCGAGTAACCGATGATCGCCAGCACTGCCGCCAACACCGTCAGGTCGAAGGTGATCTGGAAGAATGACAACACCCCCATGGTCACGACTACGTCGTGAACCAGCGACACGATCGCACCGACCGCGAACTTCCACTGAAAGCGAAAAGCCAGGTACAGCATGATGCCGCCCAGCGCCATCAGCATGCCGAGGCCGCCCTGGTCACGCAGTTCTTCACCGACTTGCGGCCCCACGAACTCAACGCGCTTGATAACCGCCGGGTTGGCAGTATCTGCCTGCCCCAGCGCAGCGGCTACCTTATTGCCCAGCAACGGGTCATCACCCGGCATGCGCACCAGCAGGTCGGTGGTCGCACCAAAACTCTGCACGACAGCATCGTGGAAGCCGGCAGTAACCAGCTCCTCACGCACCTTGGTCAGATCGGCCGGCTTCTCGTAGGTCAGCTCAATGAGCGTACCGCCAGTGAAGTCCAGACCATAGTTCATGCCCTTGTGGAACATGCTGAACAAAGCCAGCACGGTGAGTACTACAGTGACGCCGAACGCAACGTTGCGGACGCCCATGAAGTTGATTGTACGTAACATGGCAGCCCCTTAAATCCACAACTTCTTGAAGTCCCGACCGCCATAGATCAGGTTGACCATTGCGCGGGTCACCATAATGGCCGTGAACATCGAGGTAAAGATACCGAGGGACATGGTTACCGCAAAGCCTTTAACAGGCCCGGTACCCATGGCAAACAGAATCCCGCCGACCAGCAAGGTAGTCAGGTTGGAGTCGACAATCGCAGTGAATGCCCGGCTGAAACCTTCATTAATGGCCCGCTGCACTGTCATGCCATTGGCAATCTCCTCACGAATACGCGAGAAGATCAGCACGTTGGCGTCGACCGCCATACCCATCGTCAGAACGATACCGGCAATACCCGGCAGCGTCAGGGTTGCACCCAGCACCGACATCAGGGCCAGCAGCAAGACCATGTTACCTGCCAGTGCCACCGTCGCGATCACACCGAAGAAACGGTAGATGGCGATGATAAAGATCGACACAAACAGCATGCCCCACAGCGAAGCATCAATACCCTTGGTGATATTGTCTGCACCCAGGCTAGGGCCAATGGTGCGCTCTTCAGCGAAGTACATCGGCGCCGCCAGACCACCGGCACGCAACAGCAGAGCCAGTTCGGACGCCTCGCCCTGACCATTCAGACCGGTGATCCGGAACTGGCTGCCCAGCGGCGACTGAATAGTCGCCAGACTGATGATTTTTTTCTCTTCCTTGAACGTCTGAGTCGGCACGTCCTTCTCAACACCGTCAACCACTTGCTTGGTGTAAGTCGTCACCGGCTTCTGCTCGATGAAGATTACCGCCATGCTGCGGCCCACGTTGCTGCGCGTCGAACGGCTCATCAGCTCACCACCATGACCATCAAGCTTGATGTTCACTTGTGGACGGCCGTGCTCGTCAAAGCCTGCCTGAGCGTCAGTGACCTGGTCACCGGTGATGATCAAGCCACGCTCGATCTGCGCGGCAGGACGATTGCCCTCGCGGAATTCGAAAGTCTCGGAAGTGGCTTTCGAAGCGCCCGGCTCGGCTGCCAGACGGAACTCAAGGTTAGCCGTCTTGCCCAGAATACGCTTGGCTTCGGCGGTGTCTTGCACGCCCGGCAGCTCAACCACGATGCGGTTAGCACCCTGACGCTGAACCAAAGGCTCGGCAACACCCAACTCATTGACTCGGTTACGGACCGTTGTCAGGTTTTGCTTGATGGAATATTCACGGATTTCCGCCAGCTTGGCCGGGGTCATCGCCAGACGCAGAACCGGCTGACCGTTGAGGTCTGCTGCCGTTACGTCGAAGTCATTGAAATTCTTGCGGATCAGGCCACGCGCTTGCTCACGGGTTGCTTCATCACTAAAGCCCAGCTGAATAGCCCCATTGAGTTGCGGCAGACTGCGATAACGCACTTTCTCTTTGCGCAGCAGGCTTTTTACATCGCCTTCGTACACTTTCATACGCGCATCAACGGCTTTGTCCATGTCCACTTCCAACAGGAAGTGCACACCACCAGACAAGTCCAGACCCAATTTCATCGGGTGAGCACCCAGGCTACGCAACCATTGAGGCGTAGTCTGCGCCAGGTTAAGTGCTACGACATAGTCGTCACCCAACGCCTTGCGCACGATGTCCTTGGCTGGCAACTGGTCGTCTTTCTTGGCCAGACGCAGCAAACCGCCTTTACCGTTCTGAGCCAAAGAAGCGCCCTTAACAACGATACCGGCATCAGTCAGTGCCTTGCTCGCGCGATCCAGATCAGCTTCGGTAACCTGCAATGCCGTGCTCGCACCCGACACCTGAATGGCCGGATCATCCGGATACAGATTGGGAGCGGAATAAATAAAACCGATCGCCAGCACAGCCAGGATCAGTATGTATTTCCACAGAGGGTATTTGTTCAGCATCAATCACGCCGCCCGCTTAAAACGCGGGGCGCCTTGCGCGCCCCGTCGATTGTTAAAAGTTGAAACCTAGATCGCTTTCAGCGTGCCTTTAGGCAACGTGGCTGCAACAGAGCCCTTCTGAATTTTCAGCTCGACAGTGTCAGACACTTCGATCACAACAAAAGCATCGGATACTTTGGTGATCTTGCCAGCGATGCCGCCAGTGGTAACAATTTCGTCACCTTTTTGCAGGTTACCCAACAGGGCTTTCTGCTCTTTGGCGCGCTTGGCTTGTGGACGCCAGATCATCAGATAGAAGATAACCAGGAAGCCGACCAGGAAAATCCATTCAAAACCGCCACCCATAGGGCCAGCAGCGGCAGGTGCAGCAGCGTCCGCGAAAGCGGAAGAGATGAAAAAGCTCATTAAGCACTCCAGTTGCAATATTGTTTCTTAAAGGTCCGAAACTCAGTCCAAAGGCGGCACAGGCAGCCCGCGCTTGGCATAGAAGGCGTCGACAAAGGTGGCCAATGTACCCTGTTGAATAGCCTCGCGCAAACCAGCCATGAGCACCTGATAGTGCCGCAAATTATGGATGGTATTGAGCATGCTACCCAGCATTTCGCCGCACTTGTCCAGATGATGCAGATAAGCGCGAGAGAAGTTCTGGCAGGTATAGCAATCACAGGTCGGATCCAGCGGCGAATCATCATGGCGATGGAACGCATTGCGGATCTTCAAAACCCCCGTGTCGATAAACAGATGCCCATTGCGGGCATTGCGGGTTGGCATCACGCAATCGAACATGTCCACACCGCGGCGCACACCCTCGACCAGATCTTCCGGCTTGCCAACCCCCATAAGGTAACGAGGTTTGTCAGCGGGCATCATCGCCGGCAGGTAATCCAGCACCTTGATCATTTCGTGCTTGGGCTCGCCCACTGACAGACCACCGATGGCCAAGCCATCGAAACCGATCTTGTTCAGACCTTCGAGCGAACGCTCTCGCAGGTTCTGGTGCATGCCGCCCTGAACGATACCGAACAAGGCAGCCGTGTTGTCGCCATGCGCATTTTTCGAGCGCTGAGCCCAACGCAACGACAGCTCCATGGAAATACGGGCGACATCTTCATCCGCCGGGTACGGAGTGCACTCGTCAAAAATCATCACCACGTCAGAGCCCAGATCACGCTGAACCTGCATCGACTCTTCCGGCCCCATAAACACCTTGGCGCCGTCCACCGGAGAAGCGAACGTCACGCCCTCTTCTTTAATCTTGCGCATGGCGCCCAGGCTGAACACCTGAAAGCCGCCGGAGTCGGTCAGGATCGGCCCTTGCCACTTCATGAAGTCGTGCAAGTCGCCGTGCTTCTTGATCACTTCAGTGCCAGGGCGCAACCACAGGTGAAAGGTGTTGCCCAGAATCATCTGCGCGCCGATTGCCTCGATGTCACGCGGCAACATGCCCTTGACCGTGCCATACGTGCCCACCGGCATAAAGGCCGGGGTTTCAACCACACCGCGAGGGAAGGTCAGACGACCGCGACGAGCCTTGCCATCAGTGGCCAGCAGCTCGAAGGACATACGACAGTTGCTCATGCTTGATCCTCTGGGGCCGAGGCTGGAGCCGTCGGCGCAGGATTACGGGTGATGAACATCGCATCACCGTAACTAAAGAAGCGGTACCCATGCTCGACCGCAGCCTTATAGGCCGCCATGGTTTCGGGATAACCGGCGAACGCCGAAACCAGCATCAACAGCGTGGATTCCGGCAGATGGAAATTGGTCACCAAGGCATCGACCACATGAAACGGACGGCCCGGGAAGATAAAGATATCGGTGTCGCCACTGAACGGCTTCAACACGCCATCGCGCGCTGCGGTCTCCAGCGAACGCACACTGGTGGTGCCCACCGCAATCACACGCCCGCCACGCGCACGGCATGCCGCGACAGCGTCGACCACATCCTGGCCGACTTCCAGCCATTCAGTGTGCATGTGGTGATCTTCAAGACGTTCGACCCGTACTGGCTGGAACGTACCCGCGCCCACATGCAGCGTCACAAACGCCGTTTCGACACCCTTGGCGGCAATGGCCTGCATCAGCGGCTCATCGAAATGCAGCCCGGCCGTTGGCGCAGCCACCGCGCCAAGGCGCTGGGCGTACACCGTCTGATAGCGCTCACGGTCCGAACCTTCATCCGGACGATCGATATAAGGCGGCAACGGCATGTGCCCGACGCGGTCCAGCAACGGCAGAACCTCGTCGGTAAAGCCCAGCTCAAACAACGCATCGTGGCGAGCCAGCATCTGGGCTTCGCCGCCGCCATCAATCAGAATTTTCGATCCGGGTTTCGGCGACTTGCTGGAGCGCACATGCGCCAGCACCCGATGACTGTCGAGCACTCGCTCAACCAGAATTTCCAGCTTGCCGCCCGAGGCCTTTTGGCCAAACAAGCGGGCTGGAATCACCCGGGTATTGTTAAACACCATCAAATCGCCTGGGCGTAAATGCTCAAGCAAATCAGTAAATTGACGATGTGCCAGTGCCCCGCTCTCCCCATCCAGGGTCAGCAGGCGACTGTTACGGCGCTCCGCCAAAGGATGGCGTGCGATGAGTGAATCAGGGAGCTCGAAGGTAAAGTCAGCAACGCGCATGATAGGTTTCGTCTAGCAGGGCCGGGGAGTTTAACGGACTTAGTAAAAATAGACCAATAAGTTGTTGACCGACCTAAATGTCATCTCTATACTTCGCCGCCATTGAGCCCTGATGGCGGAATTGGTAGACGCGGCGGATTCAAAATCCGTTTTCGAAAGAAGTGGGAGTTCGAGTCTCCCTCGGGGCACCATATAGCAGTACCTGCAAGTCTCTACCAGGACTTGCAGCACAGAGAAACCGGCCACTGAGCCGGTTTTTTTGTGCCTGACGATCTACCCCTGTCTCCCCCTATCCGTTGTATCCCTGTATCCCTCCTTGTATCCTGCGAAAAAGCCCTAACTTTGGGATACAAGAATAATGAAACGTGCCGATATCAAGCGCCGCCCCTTGGCTGACACCACACTGGCCGGGCTGGAGGCGGAATCGAAAGAATATCGAGAGCTCGATGGAAGCGGCCTCTACTTCCGAGTGAAACCGGACGGCGGCAAATCGTGGCAATTGCGCTACAAACGTCCGGCGGGTAATTGGGCATGGATGGGGCTAGGGGGTTATCCAGAAGTCAGTGGTGCCGTGGCACGAGAAAAAGCTGCCGAACTACGCAAAGTAGTCAGTAGCGGTGCCGACCCGCTGGAACAGAAACGCTCAGCCAAAGCTGCACATTCCCTCGCCGAGGCCCGCACCTTTCGCTCAGCAGCCGAGGCATGGCTCAAAGCCAAAGAAGAAAAAGGCCTCGCGCCCTCCACCCTCAACAAAATCCGCACCTACCTCGACAAAGACATACTCCCGGCACTTGGCGACAAACCTCTCGACGACATCACCCGCACCGATTGCGCCGACCTGCAGGCCAGTCTTGAAGCTCGCGACGCCCATAACGTTGCCGAAAAATGCCGCACCTGGGTCAATCAGATCTTTGGCCGGGCCATTGGCTTGGGACTGACAGAGAACGATCCGGGGAGCCGCTTGCGCGACATCGCCGCCCAAGCCCCCAAGACTCAGCAGCACCCTCACCTGCTCGAACATGAGCTGAGTGATTTTCTTCAAGCCCTCCAAAACACGCCCAGCAGACTCACCGCGCGCACAGCGGCATGGCTTTGCCTTTGGACCGCCTCGCGGCCCGGCATGGTCCGTTTTGCCGAATGGGCAGAGATCGACCTTGAAAAAGGCCTATGGACCACACCGGCCGAGAAAATGAAGATGCGCAGGGACTTTGTTAGCCCCCTGCCCACACAAGCGATTGCGAGCTTGATTGAATTGCGGGCGTTAACGGGTCGCAGTCGCTGGCTGTTCCCGGGTGTCGGTGCAAAAAACCCGACCATCAGCGAAAACACCATCAATAAAGTTTTTGCCACCATCGGCTACAAAGGTCGTCTCGTCGGCCACGGCACACGCCACACCGCAAGCACCCTGCTAAGAGAACATGGCTGGTCAAAAGAACACGTTGAGGCCCAGTTAGCGCACAAAGAACAAGGCATTTCCGGAATTTACAACAAAGCCCAGTACCTCGATAACCGCATCAAGATGATGCAGTGGTATGCCGATCACCTGGATAAGCTGGCCGCCGACAATGTGGTGCACGCTGACTTCGGCAAGGCCGTGTGAACAAGCCTCCCCCTATCGCCCCGAAATCCGGTGTTACGGGTGTAACGCGTGTAACGCTTAAACCTAACCAACTGAAATATAAGAAATAAATTCGCGTTACACAGCAAAAGTGACCCAGTTACACAGTGTGTAACGTGACCATCCTATGTAACGGCTCCCCCAGCCGCCAAGCTGCCGGCAGAGAAAACCAGTAACGCAAAAGCGCTGGTTAGAAACCAAAATGTCTGGGCGAGGGGCCGAGTGAATGGACGATGAGAAGATGCCCTATGCCGTCTTGGAGATTGCAGGCCTCGACGTCAGCAGCCTGCTTTGGGAGCAAGATGAAATAGAGCAGGCTGTAAGAGAGCTGGCCTTATACCCCCAGTTTCATGAGCACTTCAAAGAAGCTTTTGGCCTAATCAACTACGCCACCTCATTTTGGCTTGAAGAACTCAGCTACGCGGACCCTGCAGGCTCAGTGATCGCCACGATGTATCGGCTTCGCGCCCCTATCGACGAACATGCGAGCTATGCCAATCCGTCCTCACTGCCGGACGTCATACGGCGACTTTTCGACGTCGACAAAAACATTAAGGATTCACAACTTGCAGCCACCTATGCACTGGTCAAAGCCATTGAGGGGGTAGCGGTTCTTGCCAATTGGCTCTTTGAAACCGAAGTGTCCATTTACGATCTGGATGAGGACCTCGTTCTTCATTTGCACGCTACAGCCCCCAAAAAATACGCCTCACTTGTGCAAGATGAACGACTTAAAGACAGAGACGTGGAAGTCGAGGTCCGTGAATCCTTTCGTGAATGTCTTGGGAATACACATCGGGCGCTGATGCTGGCTGATCTGTGCACACAGATCGAGAACCTGGACATCGCCAAGGTCTCTTTCAACGTCTCCCCTTTTTTGCACAAATTATTGCGCAAGGCATTTTCTGCGAAGGCCTTTCTAAGAGCCTCATCAGCAGGTAAAGCCAACAGCAAACCAAACTCCGAGAAACAGCTGAATGCGGCACAGATTTTCGGCAGAGTGAGCCAATCAGCAAAACGCCACATCACACTGAACCCCACGATTTCAGGGGCTGACCTGGTCAAAGCGCTGGTCGAAAATGACGGAATAGCTTCAGCGCCCACCATCAGGAAATACCTCAAGAAGGGCCATTTCTTGCCTCGCTAACACCCAAGAAAGCAAACCGTGTTTGCTTTCCTGCCTCTGTTTAGCCTGTGTCTGTCTCTCACCGAACAGGCACCGTCATGACTCAATCCAGTACCTCTACCCTCAGTCGTTTCCCGCCTCGCGATCCTGCCACCACCTTGATCCGAATATCTGAAGTAATGGCCATCGTCGGCCTCGCACGCCCCACCATCTACAAGCTCATGCAACAACCGGAAAACGGCTTCCCTACGCCTGTAAAACTGAGCACGAGCACTGCCCGTGGCGCTCCAGTGGCCTGGGTGCTGGAAGAGGTTCAGAGCTGGACACGTGCCCGCATCGCACATCGCGACAAGGTGGCGGCATGAACAGGTCTTTAATTCGAAAAACGACCATCAATTCTTTCGAAATATTGCGAGAAATCGGCTTTTCGGCAACGCGTATGAAGCGCTTTGAAAAACTGCGTCAACGCCATGAAGCACTGGGCCATGCACTGATGGTACTTAGCTGGCCAGACGGTATCTGGTGCGTGCTGATTTTGCATACAGAACGCTTGGGAGCGGTTGTGCTGGATGACTTCGATAAAGCTGAGGCTTATCACGACGCACGCCAAATGGCCTGCGAGAACATCACGCCAATTTTGCACCTGCGCTTCGAACTCCACGCCTAAAACGGAATTGCCCCCAGTCCGATCTGGGGGCGTTGAGGTCTATCTAGATGCCGACACCTTTAATACCCCATCAAAAAACCACGCCGGGCCAGCGTGCAGTTGCGCTTTGTGAAGTGGAGCGTTACTCTCCGGCCGTCGCTGCAAATTCAGCGACCGGACGTCGCGGTCCGAGCATATACAGGCGCATAGGCGCCCCCATTACGATTGCAGGCGCTTTTTTTGTGCCCGCTAGTCTGTTTTATGGCGGCTGTGCGTGGGAGACCCTCGGGTCTGCCGGGGTCCTGTATGCCCGGTCCGCGAACCCGCGTACAGCTGCCACCCTTATTCGTTTCGCGGCGAATCGTGGCAGCTCCTCACATGCAGGAGCTACACCAAATGAAGCACGCCCTCAATCCGTCCAAAATTCGCGCCGCTGCACACCGTGCAATGGCTCTCGCCGCTTTACACGCCAATTCCAGCCTTTCTACGCGCATTGCCCGCTACAACCTCCACATGGCCAAGGCCCGCTCCCTTGCTACCAAAGGGGGTGCGTTATGAGCACTTCTCCCTTGATACCTACCGTTGGCGGCGCCACGTTCGGCAAGTGCAACGCCCAGGATCAACGCCTGTTTTCGGTCAACGCCGGTGTTTCGAGTCTCGAAGCGCTGGAGCATGCCTCCCTCCTCATGAACTGCGTCAATACCCTCTCGTTTCTAGGGGCCGTCGATGATGGCAACGAAGCAACGGCCATACGCTGGGCTTCGCACTACCTCAGCGAAATGGCCAAAGCCCTCATCGATGACGTCACCCTGGGGCTGCAAGATGCCCAAGACGGTGACCAATGAGCCCCCACATACCAAGGGCTCATCGCCCTACCTTCGCCCAAGTCAAAACCGCAGCCCTGCAAAACATTGATCGTGTACTGAGCCACTGGTTACCCAACGGAAAACGCGTAGACGGTGGCAAGGAATACACAGCTCCCAACCCAACACGCGCCGACAAACGCGCTGGCTCACTCAAGATCAATCTGAGCAAAGGCACGTGGGCTGATTTTGCGACCGACGACAAAGGCGGTGACCTGATAGACCTGGTGCGCTATCTGGACGGCTGTACGGACGTAGAAGCCTGCAACAAGCTTGCGGACTTGCTGAGTGTGACGGCTCAGGGCTCCCCTTCAAACTTAAAGCTCACCCCAAAAGCGACACCTGAATGGGTTGCCATTCAGCCAATCCCTGTCGAAGCCATGAACAAGTGCCCGGCAAAGCATCGGCAGCACGGCACGCCGTCCAACATCTGGATCTATCGCGATAGCCAAGGCCAACCGCTCATGGCGCTTTATCGCTTTGACCTGGGGATGGATGAAGACGGCAACCCCAAAAAAGTTTTCGCCCCACTCACTTGGTGCCAGCGCTCTGACACTCAAGCGACACAATGGCGGTGGCAAGGCTTACCCGAGCCCCGTCCACTGCTGAGACTGCATGAACTCACCTTGCAGCCTGAGGCGACCGTTGTACTGTGCGAGGGCGAGAAGGCCGCAGATGCTGCCGCTTTACTGTTTCCAAACTGCGTGGCCACCTGCTGGCCAAACGGCTCAAAGGCTTGGCACAAAGCCGATCTGACACCACTCAAAAATCGCACTGTCTGGCTTTGGCCAGATAACGACCCGAGCGGTACAGACTGCATGGAAGCCGTTGCTCAAAAGCTCAAGGACCTAGGCGCCAAGTCCGTTCACGTCATTGCGCTGGACACCTTCAAACGTAAACCCACGTTAAAAAACGGCAACCCTGCTTTCGCCAAAGGCGGCGTTTGGGAGCAAGGCGACGATGCAGCGGACGCACTCGTGAAGGGCTGGACATCGAGCCACATGGCCGAACTGGAGCGCAGCGGCGAACTGCTCTGCGTTGCTCCCGAACCGCCGGTAGAAACCAAAGCAAAACCGCCGGTTAAACGTGCCACCAAACCCAAAACAGAAACACTCCCAAGCGGCTTTCGCCTGACGCCCGAAGGCGTGTTCTATTCAGGTGAGGATGGTGAGTCGCGCCCTGTTTGCTCGCCCTTGGAAATCCTCGCCCGTACCCGCGATGACAAAGGCCATAACTGGGGTTTGCTGGTCGAGTTTGAAGACCCGGATGGCGCCAAAAAACGCTGGAATATTCCGGCACGCACCATGACCGGCGATTTCGGCAAAGACGTTCTCGGTCCGCTGGTCGACATGGGCTTGCGCCTTGCGGGCTCACGTTCAAGTCGCCATGCGCGCAACGACCTGCAGAGTTACTTCCAAGGCTTTGACAGCGCTCAGCGCGCCCGTCTGGTCACCCGTTTGGGTTGGCATGACAGCGCCTTTCTACTGCCAGAACAGCAAATCGGCAGCCACGCAGAGCATCTGCACTTCTACGAAGCAGGCGCCCAACTGCCGCCCATAAGCGAAGCGGGAACCTTGGAACAATGGCAACAGCACATTGGCGCGTTGTGCGTGGGCAATCATCGCTTGGCATTTGTGGCCAGCGTGGCGTTTGCCGGACCGCTCTTACACATGCTCGGCCATGAGTCGGGCGGTTTTCACCTGTACGGCGATAGCTCGGGCGGCAAAACCACCCACCTGCAAGTCGCCGCCTCGATCTACGGCGGGCCACGTTTGGTGCGGTCATGGCGCTCGACCGATAACGCACTGGAATCGATCGCTGCCGCGCACTCGGACGGCCTACTGGTACTCGACGAAATCGGGATGTGCGACCCGCGCATCATTGGCGAAACCGTTTACATGCTCGGCAACGGCACCGGGAAAGCCCGCGCTAACGATCGTGGTCAAGCAGGCCGACAGGTTCAAGAGTGGCGTTTGCTGTTTCTCTCCACCGGCGAGAAAACCTTGGCGCAACACATGGCCGAGGCCAACAAAGAGCTCAAAGCAGGCATGGAAGTACGCATGCTCGCGGTGCCTGCTGACGCCAGTAAAGGGCTCGGCATGTTCGACGTGTTGAATGGTTTCGAGGATGCTGCCGCCCTTTCTGACGCACTCAAGGCCCGAGTGGCCAAGTACTACGGAACACCGCTCACAGCCTTTCTATCAGCGCTGTGTGAACCCGGAAAAATGCACGGCTGGGCGATCATCCTACGCCGCACGCTTGAAGGGTTTATTGCCAAATCCCTGCCCGCATCAGCGAGTGGTCAGGCCCATCGCGCAGCCCTTCGCTTTGGCCTTGCGGCTGCAGCTGGTGAGCTTGCTACCGCATTGGGCATCACCGGTTGGCCTGACGGCACCGCGACCACAGCAGCCCGTGTCTGCCTCAACGCATGGCTGAATGAACGCGGCGGCGCCGGTAACTATGAAGGCGATGCCATCGTTGCTCGGCTGCGCCAAGTCATCGAACGCTTCGGCGAAAGCCGCTTCACTCGCTGGGAGTCTGCCGCAGCCAAGATCGACGAGCACGGCCCGCGCACCATCGACCGGTTGGGATTTCGCAAATCGTTGGAGCATGGCCTGGGTGACGAACTGCACACCACCAACACCTACTACGTGCTGCCCGAGGCTTGGCGCTCCGAAGTATTCAAAGGCATGAACATCAATGCCGTGAACAAGGAGCTGCTACAGCGCGGTGTGCTGGAGCCGGGAGGTGATGGCAAGGCATCGAGTTCGATCCGATTGCCCGGCCTAGGCACGCAACGCTGCTACGTCGTGAAGACGATTCCGGGAATGGATGAGAGCGAGGCTCGGGCTGCCTGAGGGCATCTCTGCTGATCGAGGTAGCGCCGGCTTAATCCCGGCCTCGCCAGCCACTCAACCCACCCCAATCGAATTGAACAGTAAGCGCTCCATAAACCCCACCCGACTCAAGATGGGCGGTGCGCTCAGCTAGGCGATGCGGGTGAGCAATTCCACGGCAGCAAGGCTTCGTAAT
>NZ_JBIWEO010000015.1:0-129559 GCF_044762555.1 Pseudomonas sp. NPDC096917
CCCAGCGCTGAATTACTGCGCTTGAGCGCCAGGGTTAAAGCCCTGATCAAGCGCTCGCCCCGAAAGCCGATCACCGAGATATTTGCCGAGGTGTATCGCGGCGACGCCAACTCGCGACGAGGGGGGTGAACTCTGATGGCTATTCAAATCGACGAACTACCACCCGTTTTAAAGAAAGCGGGTGACATTGAGCTTTTTCCTGGTGGTGGACAGACCTATTTAGCTCCCTTGCCCCTGCCTACCGAGGCCGAGCCTTGTTGTCCGTATATCAGTGATTACAACGACACTTATTTGGATTTTGGAGGAGGTGAGCCGAATGTTTATTCGTATCAAATATGGTTGGGAGTGCCGTTTACGTCTGCCTGCCTGATGTCTTTGGGAGGCTCACTATTAGTTTGGTTAATGGCTTTGGCTCTGGGAGATAGCGCGACAGAAAGCTGGGAATTTTCGGTGAGCTATTTTTTGTCTGCTTGGAAGCTCTCAGCTTTCATGTGGTTCGCTGGATCAGCCATGTGCTTTTACGTCTGGCTAGGAGCCCACAAACTTTTCACCAGCGTCATCCCCACCCGTTTCAATCGCCAGCGCCGCGAAGTCTGCTTTATGCCCGACGGCGTCACAGAGCCTTTATTCGTCCCCTGGGAATCCCTCTCTGCCTGGATCGTTCAAGGCCAAAGCGCGAGCCAATACGGCGTCACTCGCCACTACGGAATGGGCATGGGGTTTGAGCATGAGGGCGAGTGGGTTCGTGTCGAGTTCCAATGCGGCGCCTTGCAGCTGGCAATCGCCAATTGGGAGGCGGTGCGCGGTTACATGGAGTACGAACTCAACGACCTGCAAGCCATTCAAGACCCGCTGGAACTGCATGAGCCCGGCGACCCTTCCCACGAAGGTTTGCACACCTTCCGCAACGCCCGCGCCAGTTTGCATCGGCGCATTCGCGCGAAAGAAGTGGGTTGGATCTATGGCTTCTTTTGGTACGTCTACCACGTGATGACGTTATGGACCTTGCCCAATCATCTGGTGGAGTGGGAGATAAAACGCATCGCCAAAGTCGGCCGCCGGGCGCTGCCGCAGGCCATGCGTGAATGGTCCGAACCCTTGCCGCCGGAGCAATGGGCCAAGCCCAGCGCTGAATTACTGCGCTTGAGCGCCAAGGTTAAAGCCCTGATCAAGCGCTCGCCACGCAAGTCGATTACTGAAGTGTTTGCCGAGGTGTATCGCCAGTGATCTGGGTCACGGTATATCAACCCCTTGCGCCAATAACATGTCGACAAGGCGTATCAGCGGCAAGCCCACCAGGCTGGTGGCGTCATCGCCTTCGGTGCGCTGGAACAGGCTCACGCCCAAACCTTCCGCTTTAAAGCTGCCTGCGCAGTCGTAGGGCTCTTCAGTGTGCAGGTAGCGCTCGATCTGTTCTGTAGTGAGTGTGCGCATGTGTACGGTGAAAGGCACGTAGTCAGTCTGGGAGCGGCCGGTCTGGCTGTTGAGCAGGGTCAGGCCGGTGAGGAAGGTCACGCTGGCGCCGCTGGCGTTCAGCAGTTGCTGGCGGGCCTTGTCGAAGGTGTGAGGCTTGCCGATGATCTGCTCGTTGAGCACGGCAACCTGGTCGGAGCCGATGATCAGGTGCGCGGGATGGCTGCCAGCCAGGGCCTGGGCTTTTTCCAGGGACAGACGCTTTACCAGCTCAAGGGCGGACTCGCCAGGGCGGTGGCTCTCGTCGATGTTGGGCGAGCTACAACTGAAAGGCAGTCGCAGGCGCGACAGTAAATCGCGGCGATAAACCGAGCTTGAAGCGAGTAATAGAGGTAGCATGCGCGACTCCTGTAGGCGGCCGGGAATTCTAGCGAGAGTATCGGTTGTCGCACAGGCACAATTTCCTTTGACACGTGAGGGGGTCGTCCCTAGAATGCTGCGCCTATGTTGAATGACCCGATTCCACCTCACGTTGACCCGCGCAAATTAGCTGATCGTGGCACTACCCTTCAAGGTGAAGTGCTGCTAGCTGATTTGGAGAGACTCTGCGACCCGCTTTCCGACAATGTCGGTGTGGTCCAGGCTAAATTTGTTTTTGAGCGCGACGAGCGAAGATCTGTGGTTATACACAGCTCCATC
Organism: Pseudomonas sp. NPDC096917; assembly: GCF_044762555.1. Classification (NCBI taxonomy): domain Bacteria; kingdom Pseudomonadati; phylum Pseudomonadota; class Gammaproteobacteria; order Pseudomonadales; family Pseudomonadaceae; genus Pseudomonas; species Pseudomonas sp. NPDC096917. The sequence goes on from NZ_JBIWEO010000015.1 coordinate 2,113, forward strand.
GACGTCGAGGTCAAGATGGTTTGCCAGCGTTGTCTTGAGCTGGTCACCCTGCCGATCCACAGCGAGTGCAGTTATGCTGTGGTGAAAGAGGGTGCGAATACCCAGTCGTTACCGAAAGGTTATGACGTGCTGGAACTGGGCGAAGATCCTTTGGATCTGCAGTCACTGATCGAGGAGGAGCTTTTGCTCGCCTTGCCCATTGTGCCTGCTCATCATCCGGAAGAATGCCAGCAGCCGGCGGGTCTCGATGAGCCCGAACCAGGCGAGGACGAGGTAACGCGGTCCAACCCGTTCAGTGTATTGGCGCAGTTAAAGCGTGACCCAAACGTTTAGGAGTTAATCAATTATGGCTGTTCAGCAGAACAAAAAATCCCGCTCTGCCCGTGACATGCGTCGTTCGCACGATGCTCTTTCGGCTAGCACGCTGTCTGTAGAAAAAACCACCGGTGAAATTCACCTGCGTCACCACGTATCGCCAGAAGGCGTATACCGTGGTCGTAAAGTGATCGACAAGGGCGCTGACGAGTAATCACTTGTCCGCTCAGGTCATCGCGATCGACGCAATGGGCGGGGACTTCGGTCCCCGCAGCATTGTTCAGGCCTGCATTGCATGCCTTTCTGCTACGCCCTCGCTTCACCTGACCCTCGTCGGTCAACCCTCCTTGCTTGAAGAATTGATCAGTGGCCATGCGGCTGTGGATCGCGCGCGCCTGACCATTACCCCAGCCTCTGAAGTTATCTCCATGGGTGAGCGGCCTTCGCACGCCTTGCGTGGCAAGCCGGATTCCTCGATGCGGGTGGCATTGGAGCTGTTGCGTGACGGTAAGGTCCAGGCCTGTGTGAGTTCCGGCAATACCGGTGCGCTGATGGCGTTGTCGCGGCATGTGCTTAAAACCTTGCCGGGCATTGATCGTCCGGCGATGGTGGCCGCCGTTCCAACACAGGCCGGCTATTGTCAGGTGCTGGACTTGGGTGCCAATGTTGACTGCACAGCCGAACAGCTGTTTCAGTTTGCAGTCATGGGGTCGGTGGCTGCGCAGGCGCTGGGTGTTCTTCGTCCTCGGGTCGCTTTGCTCAACATCGGCACCGAAGACGTCAAGGGTAATCAGCAGGTCAGGGAAGCAGCGACTTTATTGCAAGCTGCGTCCAGTCTGCATTACATCGGCTTTGTCGAGGGTGATGGGGTTTACCGGGGTGAGGCAGACGTCGTGGTGTGCGACGGATTTGTCGGCAATATCTTGCTCAAATCCAGCGAAGGCCTGGCGACGATGATTTCGACTCGCCTCGAAGCGGTGTTCAAACGCACGCTGTTCAGTCGATTGGTCGGTGCGCTGGCATTGCCGCTGATGCGTCGTCTACAGGCTGATCTGGCGCCCGCGCGGCACAACGGGGCAAGCTTTTTGGGGTTGCAGGGCATTGTAATAAAGAGTCACGGTTCGGCAGGTGCTCAGGGCTTTCAAAGTGCGATAGAACGCGCATTGATTGAAATTCATGAAGACCTGCCAAAGCGCTTGCATGGGCGCCTTGAAGGGTTGTTACCGTAGGCGATTGATCGGGCGATTGCTTAAATGTGACCGCACAGTCCAATCTGCCATCCAACTGTCAGTTTCTTGCGTCCGCCAGTGCGCGACGTCAACTCACCGACGACAAGATCATTAGGGGCTTGTTACATGTCTACATCCCTCGCATTCGTCTTTCCAGGGCAAGGTTCGCAGTCCCTCGGCATGCTGTCCGAGCTGGGCGCGCAACATCCGCTGGTCCTGGAAACATTCAAAGAAGCGTCTGACGCTTTAGGGTACGACCTGTGGGCATTGACCCAGGACGGTCCTGCTGAACAGCTTAACCAAACCGATATTACTCAGCCGGCCATTCTGACCGCCTCGATTGCCTTGTGGCGTCTGTGGCTGGCTGAGGGTGGCAAGCGTCCTGACTTCGTTGCGGGCCATAGCTTGGGCGAGTACAGCGCGTTGGTTGCGGCCGGCTGCCTGAGCTTGGCAGATGCTGTGAAGCTGGTTGAGCGTCGTGGCCGTTTGATGCAGGAAGCCGTGCCGGCCGGGCAGGGCGCCATGGCTGCGATTTTGGGGCTGGACGATGCTGATGTGCTGGCAGCCTGCGCTGAAGCCGCTCAGGGCGAAGTGGTCAGTGCCGTGAACTTCAATTCGCCAGGTCAGGTTGTTATCGCCGGTGCCAAGGCCGCTGTTGATCGCGCCATGGAAAACTGCAAGGCGCGCGGCGCCAAACGTGCCTTGCCGTTGCCGGTAAGCGTGCCGTCGCACTGCGAGCTGATGCGTCCTGCAGCTGAGCGTTTTGCCGAGTCCATCGAAGCGATCGACTGGCAAGCGCCGCAAATCCCGCTGGTGCAAAACGTCAGTGCTGGCGTTGCTGCAGATCTGCCTACTCTCAAGCGCGATCTGCTTGAGCAGCTGTACAAGCCCGTGCGTTGGGTTGAGTCGGTTCAGTACCTGGCGACCAATGGTCCGGTTGAGTTGGTTGAGTGCGGTCCGGGCAAGGTCCTGGTTGGCATCAGCAAGCGTTGCGCGGATGGCGTAACGACGCACAATTTGAATACCCCAGATGCCTTCGCTGCCGCTCGCGCAGCGCTGGCCTGAATCTGAATTAGGAGAAGCCTGCATGAGCTTGCAAGGTAAAGTTGCACTGGTAACGGGCGCTAGCCGTGGTATTGGCCAGGCTATCGCGTTGGAGTTGGGTCGTCAGGGCGCCGTGGTTATTGGCACTGCGACTTCGGCTTCCGGTGCCGAGCGTATTGCTGCCACCCTGAAAGAAAACGGTATTCAGGGCACTGGCATGGAACTCAATGTCACCAGCGATGAATCCGTTGCGGCGGTGTTGGCGAGCATTCAGGAGCAGTTCGGTGCGCCGGCTATCTTGGTTAATAATGCTGGCATCACCCGCGATAACCTGATGATGCGCATGAAAGATGACGAATGGCATGACGTTGTCGATACCAATTTGAACAGTCTGTTCCGTCTGTCCAAGGGTGTTTTGCGCGGTATGACCAAAGCCCGTTGGGGACGAATTATCAGTATTGGCTCTGTTGTGGGTGCCATGGGCAACGCAGGCCAAGTAAACTATGCGGCCGCCAAGGCCGGCCTTGAAGGTTTTAGCCGTGCACTGGCCCGTGAAGTGGGCTCGCGCTCGATCACTGTCAACTCGGTTGCACCAGGGTTCATCGACACCGATATGACCCGTGAGTTGCCAGAGGCACAGCGTGAAGCCTTGCAGGCGCAGATTCCGCTGGGCCGTTTGGGTCAGGCTCAAGAGATCGCAAGCGTGGTCGCTTTCTTGGCTTCAGACGGTGCAGCCTACGTGACTGGAGCTACAATTCCGGTCAACGGCGGGATGTACATGAGTTAAATGTGACGGATTGCTTCAAAAAAATGTCATACGAGCTGTCTAAAATCCGTTATAAAGCTGCAATCTATTTATAGGTAGTCGGTTATTGATGGGTAAGTTCAAAGCTTTCAGTTGAAAAACTGAAAAGCCTTTCGATACACTTGCCCACTGGCCAGCTGCCTGAATTTGTCCATTAGGAGTGAAAACAAGGTATGAGCACCATCGAAGAACGCGTCAAGAAAATCGTTGCCGAGCAACTGGGCGTTAAAGAAGAAGAAGTGACCAACAGCGCTTCCTTCGTTGAAGACCTGGGTGCCGACTCCCTTGACACCGTTGAGCTTGTGATGGCTCTGGAAGAGGAATTCGAGACTGAGATTCCTGACGAAGAAGCTGAAAAGATCACTACTGTACAAGCCGCTATCGATTACGTTACTAGCCACCAGGCTTAATAGTTTGTAATCGCTGCGCGCTGTCATGGAAAAACCGCACTGCCGCTATGGCGTGCGGTTTTTTCTTTAGGCGTGTTGCAAAGTGTCGTCAATAGAATAAAGGAGAGTGCTGTGTCGCGTAGACGCGTCGTAGTCACCGGTATGGGGATGTTGTCGCCACTGGGAGCGGATGTACCAAGCACCTGGCAAGGCATTCTGGCAGGCCGAAGTGGCATTGGTCTGATCGAACACACGGATCTTTCTGCCTATTCCACCCGATTTGGCGGCTCGGTTCAGGGCTTTAACGTTGAGGATTACCTCTCCGTCAAAGAGGCCCGCAAACTTGACCTGTTTATTCAGTACGGTTTGGCAGCTGGTTTTCAGGCGGTGCGTAACGCCGGGCTTGAAGTGACCGATGCCAATCGTGAGCGCATTGGTGTGGCGATGGGTTCAGGTATTGGCGGGTTGACCAATATCGAAGAAACCAGCCGCACCTTGCACGAGCAAGGTCCGCGACGGATTTCCCCGTTCTTCGTGCCAGGTTCGATCATCAATATGATTTCCGGTTTCCTGTCTATCCACCTGGGTACACAGGGGCCTAACTACGCTATTGCCACAGCGTGTACGACGGGTACGCACTGCATCGGCATGGCGGCGCGCAACATCGCCTATGGCGAAGCTGACGTGATGATTGCCGGCGGGGCCGAAATGGCAGCCTGCGGTCTTGGCATGGGCGGCTTTGGCGCCTCGCGTGCACTGTCGACGCGTAATGACGACCCGACCCGTGCCAGCCGTCCGTGGGATAAAGGCCGTGATGGCTTTGTACTGTCTGATGGCGCTGGTGCTCTGGTGCTTGAAGAGCTTGAACACGCCAAGGCGCGTGGCGCCACCATCTATGCCGAGCTGATTGGCTTTGGCATGAGCGGCGATGCGTTCCACATGACGTCGCCTCCGGCGGATGGTGCGGGTGCAGCTCGCTGCATCACCAATGCTTTGCGCGACGCCAAAGTGAACGCTGATCAAGTGCAGTACATCAATGCTCACGGCACCTCGACGCCTGCCGGCGATCTGGCTGAAGTGTCTGCGATCAAGTCGGTGTTTGGCGATCACGCCTACAAGCTGGCGGTGAGTTCGACCAAGTCCATGACCGGTCACTTGTTGGGTGCTGCGGGCGCGGTTGAGGCGATCTTCAGCGTGCTGGCCATCAACAGTCAGGTAGCCCCGCCGACCATCAACCTTGATGAGCCGGATGAAGGCTGTGATCTGGACTTCGTGGCCCACACTGCGCGCGAAATGCCGATTGATGTGGTGTTGTCCAACTCCTTCGGTTTTGGCGGTACCAACGGTTCGCTGGTTTTCCGCCGGTACGCCGACTGATGCAAAGCTGGGTCGACGGTCAGCCAGCGAGCGCCTTGGCGTCGCTCAAAGACCGTGGGCTGGCCTACGGCGATGGTCTGTTCGAGACCATCGCGGTCAGTGCAGGCCAGCCGCTGCTGCTGGACCTGCACTTGCAGCGTCTGGCGCTCGGTTGTTCCCGGCTGGCGATGGTTGCCGATCACGCCTTGATTCGCAGCGAATTGCTGGCCTTTGCGCAAGCGATGGGCGAGGGCGTCCTCAAGCTCATCCTGACCCGTGGCGACAGCCAGCGGGGTTACAGTGTGTCTCCCGAGGCTCAGCCTCGACGAATTCTTCAAGCCACCCCTGCCGCCGCTTACCCGCAGGCTTATGCCTTGCACGGGGTTCGGCTGTTTGACTGCGCCACACGTTTAGCCGAACAGCCGCTGTTGGCGGGGCTCAAACACCTTAACCGTCTTGAACAAGTGATTGCGCGCTCCGAATGGCAAGACCCGGCCTATGCCGAGGGCTTGATGCGCGATACTTCGGGGCGGGTGATTGAAGGGGTGTTCAGCAACCTGTTTTTGGTGTGTGACGGAGTCTTGATCACTGCTGATCTGCAGCGTTGCGGTGTGGCCGGTGTGATGCGTGCTGCGCTGCTGGCTGAGGCTGAGCGGCTGGCAATGGCGTATCAAGTCACTGACATCAGCCTTGCGCAGCTGCAGCAGGCCGATGAAGTCTTTCTCTGCAACAGCGTGTATGGCATTTGGCCCGTGCGCGCGTATGCAGACCTGAGCTGGCCGGTGGGGCCGCTCACCCGTAAACTGCAAGGCATTGCTCGCACCCTATTGGATGTTTGATTCGTGAAACGTAAATTCTTGGTGCTGCTGGAGATGGGTCTGGTGCTGGCGGGCTTGGTGCTGGGCGTAAGCGCCTGGAAGCTCAATTCGGCGCTGGAGCAGCCGCTTAACCTGACGCAAGAGCAACTGCTCGACGTTCCGACAGGCGCTACCCCGACCGGTACATTCAACCGTCTAGAGGCCAGCGATACGCTGCAAGACGCGTTCTGGCTTCGTCTGTACTGGCGTTTCAATTTGGACGGCCAACCCCTGCACAGTGGCGAATACCGCATGACCCCCGGCATGACTGCGAAAGACCTGATTGGTTTGTGGCAGCGGGGCGAAGTGGTGCAATACAGCCTGACCCTGGTTGAAGGCTGGAACTTTCGGCAGGTGCGCAGCGCATTGGCCAAGCATGAAAAGATCGAGCAGACCCTGGATGGTCTGAGCGACAGCGAAGTCATGGCCAAACTGGGGCATCCGGGTGAATTTCCCGAAGGCCGCTTTTTTCCTGATACCTATCGTTTCGTGCGCGGCATGACCGATGCCCAGTTGCTGGAAAAAGCCTATGACCGCCTGGAGAAAGTCTTGGCTCAGGAGTGGGAGCAGCGCGACCCTGAAGTGTCCTATGCCGACCCGTATCAAGCGCTGATCATGGCCTCGCTGGTTGAAAAAGAAACCGGCGTGCCACAAGAGCGTGGGCAAATTGCTGGCGTCTTTGTGCGCAGGATGAAAATCGGCATGCCCCTGCAAACCGATCCGACCGTGATCTACGGCCTGGGTGAACGCTACAATGGCAAGCTGACCCGGGCCCATTTGCGCGAGCCTACGCCCTACAACACCTACACCATTCCCGGCTTGCCGCCGACCCCGATCGCAATGGTGGGGCGTGAAGCGATTTATGCCGCCTTGCACCCGGTGAGCGGTACCAGCTTGTACTTTGTGGCCAAAGGCGATGGCAGCCATACGTTTTCCGATAGTCTGGATGCGCACAACAATGCGGTGCGCGAGTTCCAGATCAAACGCCGGGCTGATTATCGCTCAAGCCCTGCGCCGACACCTGCGGCAGAGCCGGCTGCTGAGACTGAGACTGCGCCTGCTCCGGCCGACGTGCCAAGCCCGCAATGACACTGATTAAGGATTGCTGCCTGTGACTGGCTTGTTTATTACCCTGGAAGGCCCCGAAGGCGCGGGCAAGAGCACTAATCGCGAATACTTGGCCGAGCGTCTGCGCGCGGCGGGTATCGACGTGGTGTTGACCCGCGAACCCGGCGGCACGCCGCTGGCCGAGCGAATCCGCGAGTTGCTGTTGGCGCCCAGTGAAGAAGCCATGTGTGCTGATACCGAGCTGTTGCTGGTGTTCGCGGCCCGTGCCCAACACCTGGCGCAAGTGATCCGCCCGGCGCTGGCCCGGGGTGCGGTGGTGTTGTGTGATCGCTTTACCGATGCCACCTATGCGTATCAGGGCGGCGGTCGCGGCTTGCCTCAAGAGCGCATCGCCACACTGGAAACCTTTGTTCAGGGGGCGTTGCGACCTGATTTGACCGTGGTGTTTGATCTGCCGATTGAAGTGGGCATGGCGCGTGCCAGCGCCCGCGGGCGGCTGGATCGTTTTGAGCAGGAAGGCCGCACCTTCTTTGATGCCGTGCGCAGCACCTACCTCAAGCGGGCTGAAGCGGCTCCCGAGCGCTATCGCCTGATCGATGCGGCGCAATCGCTGGAGAACGTTCAGGTGCAGCTCGACACTCTGCTGCCGCAATTGCTGGATCTGTACCGTGGCTGAGGCCTACCCGTGGCAGGACGGCCTTTGGCAGCAGTTGGCGGGCCGCGCTCAGCATGCGCACGCGTATTTGCTGCACGGGCCCGCGGGCATTGGCAAGCGGGCGCTGGCCGAGCGCCTGATGGCCAGCCTGCTGTGCAAATCGCCGGTCGGGCTTGAGGCCTGCGGCAGTTGCAAGTCCTGCTCGCTGCTGGCCGCCGGGAGCCACCCCGACAACTACATCCTTGAACCCGAAGAGGCTGACAAGGCGATCAAGGTCGATCAGGTCCGCGATCTGGTCAGCTTTGTGGTGCAGACCGCCCAGTTGGGTGGGCGCAAGGTGGTGTTGGTCGAGCCGGTCGAATCGATGAACATCAATGCCGCCAACGCATTGCTCAAAAGCCTCGAAGAACCTTCTGGCGACACGGTGTTGCTGCTGGTCAGCCACCAGTCGAGCCGTTTGCTGGCGACCATTCGCAGCCGCTGCGTGCAGCAAGCCTGCCCGTTGCCCAGCGAGGTCATGAGCCTGGAGTGGCTGGCCAAGGCTTTGCCAGAATGCAGCGCCGACGAACGCGTGCAATTGCTGACACTGGCGGCGGGCTCGCCGTTGGCCGCTGTGAAGTTGCAGGCGCAGGGCGTGCGCGAACAGCGTGCGGCCGTGGTTGAGGGCGTTAAGAAGCTGCTCAAGCGCGAGCTGTCAGCCAGTCAGTTGGCTGAAAGCTGGAAAGCTATCCCGCTGTTGTTGCTGTTTGACTGGTTTTGCGACTGGTCGAGCCTGCTCCTGCGTTATCAGCTGACTGAGGACGAAAACGGTCTCGGGCTGGAGGACATGCGCAAAGTGCTGCAATACCTGGCGCAGAAAACTGCGCAGGACAAGGTTCTGACGATTCAGGACTGGATTCTTGCCCAGCGCCAAAAAGTGTTGAACAAGGCCAACCTTAATCGTGATTTGTTAGTCGAAGCGTTACTGGTGCAATGGGCAAGCCTGCCCGGCCAGCGCTGATTTGATTGAAATATGCTCTATCAAAAAGTAGGCAGGTAAATTGTGTATGTTGGTTGACTCCCATTGCCACCTCGATCGTCTTGATCTGAGCGCCCATGACGGCTCGCTGGACGCTGCCCTTGACGCTGCACGTCAGCGCGGTGTCGGACATTTCCTGTGCATTGGCGTGAGTGCCGACAACGCCGCTGACGTCAAAGCCCTGACCGAGCGCTATAGCGATGTGGATTGTTCGGTGGGGGTTCACCCGCTGGACGTTCAGCCAGGCGCCGCGCCTGCGCTGGATTGGTTGCTCGGCGAATTGAACCATCCGCAGGTCGTTGCGATTGGTGAAACCGGTCTGGACTATCACTACGAGCCCGAAGCGGCTGAGTTGCAGCAACTGTCGTTCAGGGTTCACCTGGAGGCGGCCCAGCAGACCGGCAAGCCTGTGGTTATCCACACCCGTGGCGCTCGCGCCGATACCCTGGCCTTGCTGCGTGAAGCGGCGCTGCCCCAGGCAGGCGTGCTGCACTGCTTTACTGAAGACTGGGACATGGCCAAGGCTGCACTGGACATGGGCTATTACATCTCGCTGTCGGGGATCGTGACCTTCCGCAACGCCGATGCCTTGCGTGATGTGGCCAGCAAGGTGCCGTCTGACCGTCTGCTGGTCGAGACCGACTCGCCTTACCTGGCCCCGATTCCCTATCGCGGCAAGCCGAATCTGCCGCAATACGTGCGTGAAGTGGCTGAGTTTCTGGCCATGCTTCGTGGCGAGTCCTACGAGCACTTTGCCGAACAGACCACTGAAAACTTCAAGCGCCTGTTCCCGCTGGCGCGCGTAAAAGCCTAATCCTGCTTTTGTAGGCGCTCGCCCCTGCAGTTAAACCTGCCGATTGCGGCATCAGCGATAGGCAAAAAAAACCCGGACTCTGGGGAATCCGGGTTAAGACCATTAGGAGTAAAGCAAAGGCACACATCCAATGCTGCCTTAATCGTCGGCGTGGCACTTGGGGGGGATGTAACGCCGACATGTTAAGTATTGGTCAGCTTTGTCGAACGTCCAGTGGCCGATTGATCGTTTTTTAAACAGATTTGGAATACCCGTGATTCGCTTGAGTGCTCAATGTGGGTGTCTGAATTCATCTGCAAAAATCGGCATGCAGGATGGTCCGTGCAATTTAGCGTGACTAATGCATAATACTGCGCTTCTATTTTGACCCCTACAGACCTTTTCTTATGCACAAAGAACCCCGTAAGGTCCGTGAGTTTCGTCGCCGCGAGCAAGAAATTCTCGATACCGCGCTCAAGCTGTTCCTCGAAGAAGGTGAAGACAGTGTCACCGTCGAGATGATTGCTGATGCCGTCGGTATTGGCAAAGGCACGATCTACAAGCACTTCAAGTCCAAGGCCGAGATCTATCTGCGCCTGATGCTCGACTATGAGCGTGACTTGAACGAGCTGCTGCATTCCGCTGACGTTGATAAAGACAAAGAAGCGCTGTCACGCGCCTACTTTGAATTTCGCATGCGCGACCCTCAGCGTTATCGCTTGTTCGATCGCCTGGAAGAGAAGGTCGTCAAAGGCAATCAAGTACCTGAGCTGGTTGAAGAGCTGCACAAGATCCGTGCCTCCAACTTTGAACGCTTGACCTTGTTGATCAAGGGCCGGATCAGTGAAGGCAAGCTTGAAGACGTGCCGCCTTACTTCCACTATTGCGCCGCCTGGGCGTTGGTACACGGTGCCGTGGCGCTGTATCACTCGCCGTTCTGGAGCAATGTGCTGGAAGATCAGGAAGGTTTCTTCCAGTTCCTGATGGACATCGGTGTGCGCATGGGCAACAAGCGCAAGCGTGACACTGATACGCCTGCGCTCGAGTAGGTTTTTCCTAGCCGATTGCCGTGAGGCCTATACTCAGGCTTGGGTCCTGCCAGAACGTGATTCTTCAATGACGTTCTGGCGCGGCCTGTGCCCCTCGCGTCGGAGTTGTCCATGATTGTTGACCGCCAAGGCAGACGCTTTCGCAATTTGCGTATCAGTCTGACGTCTGCCTGTAACTACGCCTGCACCTACTGCGTGCCCAACGGCAAGCGGCTGGTGGCGGCGCAGGACGAGCTGTCGGCCCAAGCGTTGGTGCGCGGGGTGGCTTATCTGATTGAGGCGGCGGGGATTGAGCGCTTGCGCATCACTGGCGGTGAACCGCTGGTCAGTCCAAAACTTGAAACCTTTATGCATGACGTCGGGCAGTTGGGCTTGAGTGACATCAGTTTGACGACCAACGGCCAGTTACTTGCTCGCAAATTGCCGTTATTGCTCGATGCCGGCATTCGTCGGCTCAACGTGTCCCTCGATACCCTCGACCCGGTAGCCTTTCGCAGCATTGCCCGCGGCGGTGACTTGCCGACGGTGCTGGACGGCATGCGGCAAGCCAGCGCCGCCGGGATGAAAATCAAGGTCAACATGGTACCGCTGCGCGGGCAAAACCTTGATCAGGTCATGCCGTTGCTGGAGTTCTGCCTGGAGCGCGGGTACGAACTGCGGTTTATCGAGCTGATGCGCATGGGGCACTTGGCCAGCGATAACAATGCCTTCCTGCAACAGTTTGTCAGCCTGCAACAACTGTTGGCGTTGATCGGCGAGCGCTACGAATATCAGCAAGCCGATGCGCCAATAGACGCCACGGCGGTGCGTTATCACATACCGGGTTACGGCTATTTTGGCGTCATTGCCAACGAAAGCGTGCCATTTTGCCGAACATGCTCGCGTTTGCGTTTGTCCTCGACTGGCTGGCTGCACGGCTGCTTGTCGTCGAGTAATCGTCACTATGTGGGTGACCTGCTGAACAAACCGCGTCATGAAGCCTTGCCGGCGCTTCAAGGTCTGTTGATGAAAGCCTTGGGTGACAAACAGGACGTCGCATTCTCGGGCGGCGCCACCGTGATGAAAATTATCGGCGGTTAACCGTGTGGGAGCGGGCATGCCCGCGATTGCATCTGCGCGGTCTAACAGAGTCAAATTGGCGCGCAAACTGCATTACGCGACTATTCGCCGGTTTTCTGTCACCGGCCATCGGGAGAATGGGATGCGTAGTCTGTTTGGGGTGCTGGCTTGTTTAGCGCTGGGCGGCTGTATGACGGTCAGTGATATGGGAGAGGGCGCCCGCTATCAAATGAGCGACGCCGGTCTGCTCGATCACAGCAACACACGGCGCACGAACTCGCTGCGTATCCAGCCTGACTCCTTTATCTACATCGCCCAAGGGCCTTTTGCTCCTATAGGCGACCCTTACGTACGGCCCAATATTGTGGCCGAAGAAGCGTTTAACGGTTTCGTCGAATACTTCCCGATGGTGCGCCGGGCCAAGGCGCCGCTAGGGCTTGATCAAGCGATGGCCGAAGCCCGTGGCTTCGGCGCGCATTACTTGCTGTACACACGTTTTGCCCGGGCCGACGATCGCATCGGCAACAGCGACGAATGGCTCGACCAAGAAGACATTAGCCGCTTGGGCATCGACAGCGGGGTGATTCAGGTGATGCTGATCGAAACCAGCACCCAGTACCTGATTGACACGGCAACCATCCGCAGTCGTGGCGGTTTACTGACGTTCCATGACAACAAGCCGGCCGACCTGATTGGCCCGCCGCTGGCTAAGTACGCGCGCAGCTTGATAGGCTTGAGCGATCAATAAGTCGAGGAGAACAGCATGAGTGAGCCGGTAGACGTCAGTAACCTGTTGGCGCAAATCCCCAAAGCTGACAAGGGGCTGCCACCGGTTCATCTGTGGGACACGGCATTTTGCGGCGACATCGACATGCGCATCGCCCGTGATGGCACCTGGTATTACATGGGCACGCCGATTGGGCGCAAGCCAATGGTCAAACTGTTCTCGACCATCATTCGCCGTGACGGCGATGATTACTTTTTGATCACCCCGGTGGAAAAAGTCGGGATCAAAGTCGATGACGCACCGTTTGTTGCGGTGACCTTGGATGTTGAAGGGCAGGGCGAGCAGCAAGTGCTGCGGTTTACCACTAACGTGGATGAGCAGATCATCGCCGACAGCGAACACCCCTTGCGCGTCGTGATCGACCCCCACACCCAGGAACCGGCGCCCTACCTGCTGGTGCGACGTAACCTTGAAGCGCTGATCCATCGCAACGTGTTCTACCAACTGATCGAACTGGCCGTATCGCGGACCATCGACGGCCAGGCCTGGCTGGGCGTGTGGAGCAGCGGCGAATTCTTCCCCATCGGCCCCGAGCCGGTCTAAAAAACACACACGCCCTCCCTGTAGGAACGCGCTTGCCTCGCGATCTTTTGATTTTTAAATGATCGCGATCCAGCTCGTCCCAACAAAACTTTTACGCGTCAAAAATCCCAATATATGGGAGTTGTATTTATATATTGAGATTTATCTCTACTCAGGTTTATAGTCGCCCGCACTGATTCACAGCATTCACTGCTAAAAACAAAACAGGTGAAGCGATGCAGGCGCAATTGATCGCGCTCGATTGGGGAACCACTTCCCTTCGTGCTTACTTACTCGGTCCCGCAGGGCAGGTGCAGAACATGCGCTCGCTGGCGTGCGGGATCATGCAATTGCCGACGACGCCTCGCCAGGTGGCAGGCCAGCCATGCGCTGACGGCTTTGAACTGGCTTTCGACGAGGCGTGCGGCGACTGGCTAGACGCTAACCCCGGCATTCCGGTGATTGCCTGTGGCATGGTTGGCAGCGCCCAAGGCTGGCGCGAGGCCCCATATCGCGACACCCCGGCCAGCCTCAATGCCTTGAGTACCGCGTTGCAAACCGTGCGCAGCGTGCGCGGGGTGGATGTGCACATCGTGCCAGGGGTGATTCAGCGCTCGGCCTTGCCCAATGTGATGCGTGGCGAAGAAACCCAAGTGCTGGGTGTGATGCAAAGCCAGTCACACCTCAACGACTGCTTGATCGGCTTGCCCGGTAGCCATTCCAAATGGGTGCAGGTGCAGGACGGCTGTCTGGTGCATTTCGATACCTTCATGACCGGCGAGTTGTACGCCGCCGCGTGTGAACACACCATTCTGGGACGCACCCAGCAGCACTCCGGACAATTTGATAGCGCAGCCTTCGAGCGTGGCGTGCAAGTGGCACTGTCACCAGACGGGCAACTCGGGCCGCTGTCGACGTTATTCAGTGCCCGTACGCTCGGGCTGACCGGGCAACTGACGCCCATGGAACAACCTGATTACGTTTCTGGCCTGTTAATCGGTCATGAACTCTCAGCCTTGGGCCGAGTGTTGCGCCAACGCCGAGGCAGCCAGCCGTTGCCGGCGATCATTCTGATTGGCAATTCCCAACTCTGTGAGCGCTACCAGCGGGCGTTGGATGCCTGCGGTTTCGCAGACGTGCGCCTGGCTGAACAAGCCACCGAACAGGGTTTATGGCACCTGGCCCACGCCGCCGGGTTACTCCACCACATGCAAACGGAGGGCTGAGATGCTCAAGCAAGCACTGGCAAAGAACGGACTGATCGCAATTCTTCGGGGTATACGTCCGCAAGAGGCGCAGGCCATCGGCAAAGTGTTATACGACGCCGGTTTTCGAACCCTCGAAGTCCCGCTCAATTCTCCACAGCCTTACGACAGCATCCGCCTGTTGCGCGACACCTTGCCCGCCGATTGTCTGGTGGGGGCGGGCACCGTGTTAACGCCTGAGCAGGTGGACCTGGTCAAGGCCGCAGGAGGGCAGGTGATTGTGATGCCCCACAGCGATGCGAAGGTCTTGCGTGCCGCCAAGGCGGCGGGATTGTACCTGTCGCCGGGCGTTGCCACGCCAACCGAAGCCTTTGCTGCGTTGGCGGAAGGGGCACACGTACTGAAAATGTTCCCGGCCGAGCAAATGGGCCCGGCCGTGGTCAAGGCCTGGCTCGCCGTGTTGCCTGCTGGAACCTTATTGATCCCGGTCGGCGGGATTACCCCGGACAACATGCAGGTATTTCTTGATGCAGGGGTGTCCGGTTTTGGTTTGGGTTCGGGGCTGTTCAAGCCCGGCATGAGCCCTGAAGACGTGGCGGTTCGCGCCAAGGCCTATATGCACGCCTGGGATGCAGGGCGTCAGGCTGATTGACTGGCGCTTGCGCCTCCCATCGAACAAGAGAGACAAAGCGATGAAAATTACCAAGCTCACAACGTACCTAGTTCCGCCGCGCTGGTTGTTCCTGAAGATTGAAACCGATGAGGGTGTGACCGGCTGGGGCGAGCCCGTGGTCGAAGGCCGTGCCCACACCGTGGCTGCTGCCGTGGACGAACTGTCGGATTATTTGATCGGCAAAGACCCGCGCAACATCGAAGACATCTGGACGGTGCTCTATCGCGGCGGTTTCTACCGGGGCGGCGCCGTGCACATGAGCGCGCTGGCGGGTATTGATCAGGCGTTGTGGGACATCAAGGGCAAGGCATTGGGCGTTTCGGTCAGTGATTTGCTGGGTGGCCAGGTGCGCGACAAGATTCGCGTGTACTCCTGGATCGGCGGCGACCGTCCGGCCGACACCGCCAAAGCCGCGAAAGAAGCGGTCAGCCGTGGTTTTACTGCGGTCAAAATGAACGGCACCGAAGAACTGCAATTTGTCGACAGCTTTGAAAAAGTCGACCTGGCGCTGGCCAACGTGGCGGCCGTGCGTGATGCGGTAGGGCCGAACGTGGGGATCGGCGTGGACTTTCACGGCCGTGTGCACAAGCCGATGGCCAAAGTGCTGATGAAAGAGTTGGACCCGTACAAGCTGATGTTTATCGAAGAGCCAGTGCTCAGCGAAAACTACGAAGCGCTTAAAGAACTGGCGCCGTTGACCAGCACCCCGATTGCCCTGGGTGAGCGGTTGTTCTCGCGCTGGGACTTCAAGCGTGTGCTCAGCGAAGGCTATGTCGACATCATTCAACCCGATGCCTCGCACGCTGGCGGCATCACTGAAACCCGCAAAATCGCCAACATGGCCGAAGCCTATGACGTTGCACTGGCCTTGCACTGCCCGTTGGGGCCGATTGCACTGGCCGCATGCCTGCAACTGGACGCGGTTTGCTACAACGCCTTCATCCAGGAGCAAAGCCTGGGGATCCACTACAACGAAAGCAATGACCTGTTGGACTACGTCAAGGATCCGGCTGTGTTCGACTACGACAAAGGCTTCGTCAAAATCCCTAACGGCCCGGGGCTGGGCATCGAGATCAACGAAGAATACGTGCGTGAGCGCGCGATAGTCGGTCACCGCTGGCGCAACCCGATCTGGCGCCACGCCGATGGCAGCTTTGCCGAATGGTGAGTTAACCCGCCACGGCGTAGTCGCTGCTCAAGGTTGCGAAGGGTTGCCAAGCAATCCGTGCTCTTGAGTTCCCCGCAGGCCGCTTCGCAGCCTGCACCAGCGACTACGCACTCAATATTGACCTCAATAACCATAAAAAAGAGGCATGTCTCATGACTAGCACTGTCGCGTCTGCGTCCTTGGTGGCGCCGAGTCGCAAGCGTTTTTTCATCATGGTCTTGCTGTTTATCACCGTTGTGATCAACTACCTGGACCGCAGCAACCTGTCGATTGCAGCCCCTGCGCTGACCAGCGATCTGGGGATTGATCCGATTCACGTCGGACTGGTCTTCTCGGCATTCGGTTGGACCTACGCCGCCATGCAAATCCCCGGCGGTTGGCTGGTGGACCGTGTGCCGCCGCGCATTCTCTACAGCGTGGCGTTGCTGCTGTGGTCGTTGGCCACCGTAATGCTCGGGTTTGCCGCCAGCTTTATTGCGTTGTTCGTACTGCGCATGGCGGTCGGTGCGCTGGAAGCTCCGGCGTATCCCATCAATAGCCGCGTAGTGACTACGTGGTTCCCTGAGCGTGAGCGGGCTACCGCCATCGGTTTTTACACCTCCGGGCAATTTGTCGGGTTGGCGTTCCTGACCCCGGTGCTGGCGTGGCTGCAACATCAGTGGGGCTGGCACATGGTGTTTGTCTGCACCGGTGCCGTAGGCATTATCTGGGCCGGGATCTGGTACGCGGTGTATCGCGAGCCGCGTGACTTCAAAGGCGCCAACGCGGCAGAAATCGACCTGATTGCCGAAGGTGGCGCTCTGGTGGACATTCAAAGCCAGACCGCCAAGCGCAAAGCACCGTTCAGTTGGCTGGACTTGGGTATCGTGCTCAGCAAGCGCAAGTTGTGGGGTATTTACCTGGGGCAGTTCTGCCTGAACTCGACGTTGTGGTTCTTCCTGACCTGGTTCCCGACGTATCTGGTCAAATATCGTGGCATGGACTTCATCAAGTCCGGTCTGTTGGCATCGTTGCCATTTCTGGCGGCGTTTGTCGGCGTGCTGTGCTCCGGGTTCTTCTCTGACTGGCTGATTCGGCGCGGCTATTCGGTAGGCTTTGCCCGTAAGTTGCCGATCATTGGCGGGTTGTTGATTTCGACCTCGATCATTGGCGCCAACTTTGTCGAGTCCACGCCGCTGGTGATTGCGTTTCTGGCCTTGGCGTTTTTCGGCAACGGTCTGGCCTCGATCACGTGGTCGCTGGTGTCGACCCTGGCCCCGGCGCGATTGTTGGGCCTGACCGGCGGGGTGTTCAATTTCATCGGTAACTTGTCTGCGATTACCACGCCGATTGTGATTGGCTTTTTGGCCAGCGGTGACTCGTTTGCCCCGGCCATCACCTATATTTCGGTGTTGGCGTTGCTGGGGGCGTTGTCCTACATCTTGCTGGTGGGCAAAGTAGAGCGCATCGAACTGTAGCCGCCAGGCAGCCGGGCGACCATAATGCCGCCCGGTTCTCTCCCTTCTATGCAAAGGCTGGCTATGCAGGACGACTCTGTGAAAACCGCACCTACCGGCACCCAAACCCTGTTGCGCGGGCTGGCTGTTGTACACGCTGTGGCTAATGGCGCGCGTGACCTCAAAGACATCTCCCGTGCCATCGGCACCACGCGCAGCACCACGCACCGACTGGCCAGTTGTCTTGTCGATGAGCGTTACCTGCGGGTGTTACCGCAGGTGGGCTACCTGCTGGGGCCGAAACTGATCGAGTTGGGGTTTCAGGCCCGTGAAGAACTGCCGCTGGTGACCTTGGCCGGGCCTTACCTGGACGAGTTGTCGGGTTTGACCGGTGACACCATTCACTTGGCCGTGCGCGAAGGCGATGAAGTGCTGTACCTGCACAAGAATCCGGGGCGCAATGGCCCGGAAATGCGTTCGCGGGTAGGGCACAGAATGCCGTTGGCGCGTACCGGGATCGGCAAAGCTATGTTGCTGGATTCGCCGCTGGGTGAATGGCGGCGCTTGTATGAGAAGAGTCACCCGGTGGGCGGAAAAAATCCGCTGTGGCCGGATCATCAGGAAGTGACGTGGGAGGTGTTCGAGCAGCGGATGCGCAGCTACGTGGCTGGCGGTTATGCGTTCGATCTGGAAGACAACGAACCGTCGATCCGTTGTGTGGCCGCCCCTATTCGTGATGCCAGCCGCAAAATCGTGGCCGCCATCAGCATTGCTAGCACCGTGCCTTATATGTCACTGGAGAAAATGACCGGGTTGATCCCGGTCATTACCCATGCGGCGCAACAAATATCGGCAGAATTGGGCTACTGCTCAGCAGCTGCAGGCTGCAAGTTATAAGCTTGCCGCTGCTTTTAAGCCTTTAGCGTTTTCATGTCGATGACAAAGCGGTATTTCACGTCGCCTTTGACCACGCGCTCAAAGGCTTCGTTGATGTTTTTGATGTCGAGCATTTCGATGTCGCAGGTGATGCCGTTGGCAGCACTGAAGTCGAGCATTTCCTGAGTTTCTGCGATACCGCCGATCAACGAGCCAGCCAGTACGCGACGCTTGAATACCAGGTTAAAGGCATTCAGTGCAGGGTCGACCGGTTCGATCAGGCCTACCAGAATGTGCACGCCGTCGAAACGCAGGGTTTCGAGGTAGGGGTTCAAGTCGTGCGGCACCGGAATGGTGTCCAGCAAGAAGTCGAAGCTGTCAGCAGCGGCTTTCATCTGCTCCGGGTCGGTGGACACGATCACGTGGTCGGCACCTTGCTTGAATGCTTCTTCTGCCTTGGAGGCCGAACGGGTGAACAGGGTCACTTCTGCGCCCATGGCTTTGGCGAACTTGATGCCCATGTGGCCCAGGCCGCCCATGCCCAAAATGCCGACTTTATCGCCTGCTTCTACGCCGTAGTGTTGCAGTGGCGAGTAGGTGGTAATACCGGCACACAACAGCGGTGCGGCGCTAGCTGGGTCAAGGTTTTCAGGGATGCGCACCACAAAGTGCTCGCTGACCACGATGCTGTCCGAGTAGCCGCCCATGGTGTTGGTACCATCAACCCGATCGGGCGTGCAGTAGGTCATGGTCGCGCCTTCCAGGCAGTATTGCTCCAGGTCTTCTTTGCATGCCGAGCACTCGCGGCATGAATCGACCATGCAGCCAACACCGACCAGATCGCCGACTTTATGCTTAGTGACCTTGTCGCCGACCGCTGTAACCTTGCCGACGATTTCGTGACCCGGCATGACCGGATAAACGGCGAAGCCCCATTCGTTACGAGCTTGGTGGATGTCTGAGTGGCAAACGCCACAGTACAGAACTTCAATGGCCACGTCGTCCGGGCGTGGGGCGCGGCGGTTGAACTTCATCGGCGCAAGAGGCGCAGTGGAGGTTTGAGCGGCATAACCGATGGCGTTGTAAGTGACGTTAGACATGGAGAACCTCGAGTAGCGTTGACAGTGAACAGGGCGCAATTGTGCGCTTGTGGTGCTTTCAGGACTATGACGATTCCTCCGCCTGTCATGCCTATTCGTCCGGAGTCGCGGAGTAACTGTCGCTTTTTTGACCCATTCTGCGAAGATGCGGCGATCTATCTCTCATGCGAAATCTCTTCCATGTTTTTGACGCGTCATCGCGATGAGAACGCCATACTGGTGTCACTTATCAAACCGCTGGCCACCCAATTGGGCTTTGTTCACACCTTGATGCCTGAGGTGCGGGTGGTTTCGGCCTGTAACGCTGTGGCCCGGATGCCGCAGATATATGAGCCTAGCCTAATGGTGATCGCTCAAGGCAGTAAGGTGGCCTATCTCGGGCCGCGCACGATGGAATACGGCGCAGGGCATTACCTGGTGCAAGCCTTGTCGGTGCCTTTTGAGTGCGAAACCTTTGCCTCTGAAGACATTCCCTTGCTGGGCGTGGCCATCAGTATTGACCGCGCGGTGTTGGGCGAGTTGGTGCTGGCAATGGGCCTGGATCCTGAGCGCAGTGTTGCGCAAACCCCGGAATCTATGACCTCGGCGGTGCTGGATGACGACATGCGTCAGTCGGTGGAGCGGCTGTTGCGTTGCCTGCATGACCCGCTGGAATGCCGAATTATGGGGCGCGCGCGTTTGCGCGAAGTGCTCTTTGCCGCATTGCGTGGCCCGCAGGCCGGTGTGTTACGGGCGTTGGTCGAGCAGCAAGGGCAGTTTGCACGGGTGGCGGCATCGCTCAATCATTTGCATGAGCACTTTGCCGAGCCGCTTAATGTCGAGACCCTGGCCCGCTGCGCAAACATGAGTGCGTCGACCTTTCATGAGCATTTCAAGCGCAGCACCTTGCTGTCGCCGGTGCAGTACCTCAAACGCCTGCGCCTGTTGCGGGCGCAGCAATTACTGCTGAGCGAAGGGCTGGGCGTTGCCCAAGTGGCGGAGCGGGTGGGTTACCAAAGCACCTCGCAATTCAGTCGCGAGTACAAACGCTATTTTGAGCGCAGCCCGGGCCACGAAAATTCGGCGTGCTAAAGGGACAAGCCGGTTTTCAAACGTGGCTTTGGCCTTGTAGTCGCTGATGAGGGGCGAGGCTGAGATAAGGGGCCGAGGGCCTTCTGTACACCGGGGCCGCTTCGCAGCCCATCTCAGCTTCGCTCCTCGTCAGCGACTACAGAGGAGCCATCTTTTGACTTACATGTTCGGGTAAGTCGGGCCGCCAGCACCTTCCGGAGTGACCCAGGTGATGTTTTGCGACGGGTCTTTAATGTCGCAGGTTTTGCAGTGCACACAGTTTTGCGCGTTGATCTGGAAACGCTTCTCGCCGCTTTCCTGTGTGATCACTTCATAGACGCCGGCCGGGCAGTAACGCTGCGCTGGCTCATCGTAGAGCGGCAGGTTAACGCTGATCGGAATACTTGCATCACGCAGCTTGAGGTGGCACGGCTGCTCTTCTTCATGGTTGGTGCTGGAGAGGAAGACCGAGCTGAGTTTGTCGAAGCTGAGTTTGCCGTCCGGCTTCGGGTAGTCGATCTTCTTGCAGTCTTTAGCCAGCTTCAGGCAAGCGTAGTCTGGCTTGGTGTCGTGCAGGGTGAACGGCAGTTTGCCGCTGAAGATGTTCTGATCGATCCAGTTGAACCCCGCACCCATGATCGGGCCGAACTTGTGCATTGCCGGGCCGAAGTTGCGGCTGGCGAACAATTCGTCGAACAACCAGCTGGCTTTAAAGGCTTCAACGTAGGTATTGAGCGCCTCACCGCCCTCGGAGCCTGCAAACAGTGATTCAGCCACGGCCTCGGCAGCGAGCATGCCGGACTTCATGGCGGTGTGGCTGCCTTTGATCTTGGCCACGTTCATGGTGCCCAGATCGCACCCGATCAGTGCGCCACCATTGAAGACCATTTTTGGCAACGAATTGAGGCCGCCTTTGGCCAGTGCGCGTGCGCCGTAGCTGATGCGCTTGCCGCCTTCCAGGTACTGCTTGAGTACCGGGTGGTGCTTGAGGCGTTGGAACTCGTCGAAGGGCGACAGGAAGGTATTGCTGTATGACAGATCCACAATCAGACCGACCACCACCTGATTGTTTTCCAGGTGATAAAGGAAAGAACCGCCGGTGTTTTCGTTGGCCATCACATCCAGCGGCCAACCCGCGGTGTGAACGACCAGGCCGGGTTGGTGCTTGGCCGGGTCGATTTCCCAAATTTCTTTAAGGCCGATGCCGTAGTGCTGGCTGTCAGCTTCGCTGTCGAGCTTGAAACGCTCGATCAGTTGCTTGCCCAAGTGGCCGCGACAGCCTTCAGCGAACAA
The DNA here is from genome assembly GCF_044762555.1 of Pseudomonas sp. NPDC096917. Classification (NCBI taxonomy): domain Bacteria; kingdom Pseudomonadati; phylum Pseudomonadota; class Gammaproteobacteria; order Pseudomonadales; family Pseudomonadaceae; genus Pseudomonas; species Pseudomonas sp. NPDC096917. Next base: position 23,860 of record NZ_JBIWEO010000015.1, read on the forward strand.
GGTGTACTTGCCGCGCAGTTCCATGCCAGGGGTGTACAGGCCTTCTTTGGGGTTGCCTTCGCGGTCAACGCCCAGATCACCGGTGATGATCCCGCGGACCACGTTGTTTTCGTCGAACAGGACTTCTTGAGCAGCAAAGCCGGGGTAGATTTCTACGCCCAGGTTCTCGGCCTGTTGGGCCAGCCAGCGGCACAGGTTGCCCAGCGAAATAATGTAGTTGCCTTCGTTGTGCATGGTTTTAGGCACAAAAAGGTCAGGTACTTTTGTCGCAGTGCTGTCACTGCGCAGCACATAAATGTCGTCACGAGTGACCGGGGTGTTGAGCGGTGCGCCCAGCTCTTTCCAGTCCGGGAACAATTCGTTCAGGGCGCGGGGTTCAAATACCGCGCCGGACAGAATATGAGCGCCGACTTCGGAGCCTTTTTCAACCACGCAGACGCTGATTTCTTTACCGGCTTCGGCGGCCTTCTGCTTCAAACGGCAGGCGGCGGACAAACCGGCAGGGCCGGCGCCGACGATGACCACGTCGAATTCCATGTATTCGCGTTCCACAGGTTCTCTCCTACTCAAGGCTCAACGGTATTTTTCTAATTGGAGGTTTGGCGTTTCATCCATTATTCCCTCGACCGGTCGTCGAAGACTCAATGGATGAGGCGCCGCTCTCTCTATGGGCGCGCATTATATCTACACCACTAGCAGCGTCCAATACAAACGTTTGTTTGAATTCGCTGCAAGCCAGACAAATCAAAGACGCGCGGCTCAAAAGTGGCCGATTTGCTGTATTGACCGCAATAGGCGTTCCGGTCAAGATACGGGCGGTTTTGCGCTCGCCGTAGGCTGATTGTTGGTTTCAAGAGCACCTCTAAAGACAGGGCATAGGCAAAAGCCTATAGGAGCCTGCCATTTTTTGAGCGGAGTTTACACGTCCTTTTGGTGGATGACTTGTGAGTCACACCTGATAGACGGTCGCACGGGAAGTATTTGGCACTCGTCATTCTTTATATAAGAAGGGCACTGCAACGATCTTTGGAGGTGCCCTTGTGCCGCTGAGCATCAACCGCCAGGTTCGCCTAGGCGACTTTCTTTTCACCGGAGAGTAACGAGGAATCCATGAAGGTTCTTGTAGCTGTCAAACGAGTGGTCGATTACAACGTTAAAGTGCGCGTCAAAGCGGACAACTCCGGCGTTGACCTCGCCAACGTCAAGATGTCGATGAACCCCTTCTGCGAAATCGCTGTGGAAGAGGCCGTACGCCTGAAAGAGAAAGGCGTTGCGACTGAAATCGTCGTCGTCTCCATCGGCCCGACCACCGCTCAAGAGCAACTGCGCACCGCGCTGGCTCTGGGTGCAGATCGCGCCATTCTCGTCGAATCCGCCGAAGACCTGACCTCGCTGGCCGTGGCCAAGCTGCTCAAGGCTGTGGTTGACAAGGAGCAGCCTCAGTTGGTGATCCTGGGCAAACAGGCCATCGACAGCGACAACAACCAAACTGGCCAAATGCTGGCTGCACTGACCGGCTACGGTCAGGGCACCTTCGCTTCGAAAGTTGAAGTGGCGGGCGACAAGGTTGCTGTGACTCGTGAAATCGACGGCGGCGCGCAAACAGTTTCGCTGAGCCTGCCGGCCATTGTTACTACCGACCTGCGTTTGAACGAGCCGCGTTATGCGTCTCTGCCAAACATCATGAAGGCCAAGAAGAAGCCGCTTGAAGTGCTGACGCCAGACGCGTTGGGCGTGTCGACTGCTTCGACCAACAAAACCTTGAAAGTTGAAGCGCCGGCTGCTCGCAGTGCAGGTATCAAGGTTAAGTCGGTGGCTGAACTGGTCGAGAAACTGAAAAACGAAGCGAAGGTAATCTAATCATGACTATCTTGGTAATCGCAGAACACGACGGTAAAACGCTGGCTCCGGCTACGCTGAACACCGTAGCCGCCGCTGCCAAAATCGGTGGCGACATCAACGTTCTGGTTGCAGGCCAGGGCATTGGTGCTGTGGCTGAAGCGGCCGCGAAAATCGCTGGCGTGACTAAAGTGCTGGTGGCTGACAACGCCGCTTACGCACATCAACTGCCAGAAAACGTTGCCCCACTGGTCACTGAGCTGGGTAAGGGCTACAGCCACATTCTGGCTGCTGCTACCTCGAACGGCAAAAACATCCTGCCGCGCGTTGCTGCCCAGTTGGACGTTGATCAGATCTCCGAGATCATCTCGGTCGTCAGCGCTGACACTTTCACCCGCCCAATCTATGCCGGTAACGCCATTGCTACCGTGCAGTCGACGGCGCCGGTCAAAGTGATCACCGTGCGTGCCACCGGTTTCGACCCGGTTGCTGCTGAAGGGGGTTCGGCTGCGGTTGAAGCCGTTGCAGCGGTTCACGATGCAGGCACTTCGTCGTTCGTGGGTGAAGAGCTGGCCAAGTCGGACCGTCCAGAACTGACGGCTGCTAAAATCGTCGTTTCCGGCGGTCGTGGCATGCAGAACGGTGATAACTTCAAACACCTGTACGCACTGGCTGACAAGCTGGGCGCTGCGGTTGGCGCTTCCCGCGCAGCGGTCGACGCAGGTTTTGTACCGAACGACATGCAGGTCGGCCAGACCGGCAAAATCGTTGCGCCACAGCTGTACATCGCGGTCGGTATCTCCGGCGCGATCCAGCACTTGGCAGGTATGAAAGACTCCAAAGTGATCGTTGCGATCAACAAGGACGAAGAAGCTCCCATCTTCCAGGTAGCCGATTACGGTCTGGTAGCGGACTTGTTCGAAGCAGTCCCCGAGTTGGAGAAACTGGTTTAATCCAGTCGCTTCACTTATAAAGAGCCCGGTTCTGCGGGCTGTTGGGAAGGGCTGGGCACTGAGTGTCCTGCTCCTTGCTTTCAGCCTGAATGACCGGGTTTTTTTATGCGTTTGAACTGAGTGGATGGGGTATAGGGATATGGGTGTTCGACAGGTAGGCAGGTTGTTATTGGGGCTGGCATTTTTGCCGCTGCTGACAGAGGCTGCGGGCAAGTGCGAACGCTTGATCGTTACCGGCAGCCCTGATGCGCCCCCTTATCTGTGGCGAGATCCAGCTGACCCTGCGCACCTGATCGGCGCCAGTGCTGACTTATTACGCCAGGCTGGCGAAGAGCTCGGTATCAAGGTTGATGTGCTGTATGCCGGTAAACGCTCCCAGGCACAGGACGAAGTGCGCACCGGACGCATGGACATGCTGCTCGATGCGCCGCTGACATTGGCCGGCCTGACCTCGCTGGACTACATCCACCCGCCGTTGGTGCGCAACGACTACCTGGTGTGGACGCGCAAAGACTCGACCTTGAAGTACGAAACGCCCGCCGATTTGCATGGGCACGTGGGGGCGCTGTCGGAAAAGGCCCGCTTGACTGAAGCCTTTGATGCCTTTGCTCAGCATCAGTTAACCCTCAAGCCTCAGCCCAGCTTGACTCAGGCGCTTCAAAAGCTGTTGCTGGGACAGGTCGAATATGTGCTGGCCGGCCGCTATGCCGCAATGGCCACCGCTCAAACCTTGGGCATCGCCCAGGACCTGCAGGCACATTCACAGCCCATTGATCAGCCAGGGCTGTTTCTGGCGATCTCCCATGACTCGGCCTGCAATGAGCCGTGGTTGCGCGGACAGCTCGCCAAAAAGATGACAGAATTGCCCGCCTCCGGCCTGGCCGAGGCAGCATTACAACGCAATCTTGAGCGGTGGAAGACACAACTGCAGCAACCGCTCAGCGTCCCAAAACAGTAGGAATTTTTAGTGACGATTCGACCTCTTTTCGCAGCCCTGGCTGTTCTGGCTCTGGCGGGTTGTGCAACCGACCCTGCGCCAAATGAACAAATACGCTTGACTGAACGAGCCCTGGAGCAAGCCAAGGCAGTAGGCGCGAACGCCGATGACATGCCTGAACTCAAACAAGCCGAAAACAAGCTAGCCCAAGCTCAGGCCGATATGGTTGAAGAGTCCTACAAAGACGCCCGCATTCAGGCCGAACAAGCCGAACTTGATGCGCGCTTGGCCGAAGCCCGCGTGCTGACGCAAAAAAGCCAGGAACAATTGAACGTGCTCAATATCCGCATTACCCGTTTGCGCAAACAACTGGCGCAGACCCAATGAGGCTCAAGTCCAGTGTTTTCAGCAGTGCGGTACTGCTCGGTAGCATCAGCCTGGCCGGTTGCGCGGGGCATCACGCCAGCGATCAGGCCATGCAGCAAGCCACGAGTGACTTTCAGGCGGTCAAAGAAGACAGCAATGTGCTGCGCATCGCCCCCAAGGACGTGATCCGCGCCGGTGAGTCGCTGGCCCGTGCCGATCGGCTGTCCAGCTTCTGGGGCAGTGGCGAAGACGTGGAGCATTACGCTTATCTGAGCCAGCGCTACAGCGAAATTGCCCGCGAACACACTCAGAAAGTGCTCAACGAAGAGCGGGCTGCCAAGCTTGAACTGGAGCGTCAGCGCCTGCAACTGGCCTTGCGCGAAGCCAAATTGTTGAGCGTTCAACAGCAGGGCAAATGGCTGGAAGAACAAATTATCAGCCTGGCCACGACGCACACTGATCGTGGGTTGGTCATGACCCTGGGGGATGTGCTGTTTGATACGGGCGAGGCGGACTTGAAAAACTCGGCTAACCGGACGGTGCTCAAGCTGGTCCAGTTCCTGCAATTGAACCCTAAGCGGATCGTGCGGATCGAGGGCTACACCGATAACACGGGTGGCACCGAAGACAACCTCGCACTGTCGCAGGCGCGTGCCCAGACTGTAGCGGACGTGCTGGTTGACCTGGGCATCGACGAAAAGCGCATTCAAGTGGCGGGTTACGGTGACCAGTACCCTGTGGACGTCAATGCCACAGAGCGCGGCCGGGCGCAGAATCGTCGGGTAGAAATCGTCTTTTCCGACGAAAAAGGCCAACTGGGCGCCGCTCGCTAAGCCCTGCACTTTTTTGTGGAGGCTGGCTTGCGCCTGTCTCTGTGGGAGCGGGCTTGGCCGCGATTTGATCGGTGCGGTTTAACAGACAAACCGCATCGTCTGCATCGCTGGCAAGCCAGGCTCGCGCAGGTTATTTACCGCTTACAAATCCTGCTCCGCCCCCCTCGCGCACCCATACAGTTAATCCCGCCTCTGCACTGTACGGCTCAGATGAGTGGCAACTGTGCCCGTACACTTCTAAACTGTTCCGGTATTGTTCATCACAAAAATGCTTCATATAAAAAAAATGCCTGAACATCGAGTGCCGCGCCATGACCAACCTTTTGCTTTATCAACGTATCGCTCAGCAATTGGCTGAGGATATTCGGCGCGGCGTCTATCAGCCGGGCGAGCGTGTACCGTCGGTGCGCAAGATGAGCTCGCAGTTGAATGTCAGCCATGCGACGGTGTTACAAGCTTACGCCAACCTTGAAGACCAAGGCTTGATTCGCGCGCGGCCGCAGTCTGGCTACTATGTGCATCAGACTCCGGCCCTCACGGCGCCCACGCCAGACATCGCCCGTGTTGAGCGCCCAGGGCTGGTCACCCGTAGCAGCATCATTCAACAGGTATTGGTCGAGTCGCGCCGTGAAGGCGTTTTCCCCTTGGGCGCTGCGGTGCCCAGCGTCGATTACTTGCCAGTGCGTGCGCTGCATCAGCAATTGTCCAAGGTCACACGCTTCCACAGCCCGCGCGCTTTCAGTTACATGTTCAGCCCCGGTTTTGAGCCGTTGCGCCGTCAGGTGGCGATTCGCATGCGCGATGCCGGGGTGGTGGTCGACCCTTCGGAAGTGATCATTACGCACGGCTGTGTCGACGCCCTGCAAATGTCACTGCGGGTGCTGACCCGGCCGGGGGACTTGATCGCAGCGGAATCGCCAACGTATTACGGTTTGTTGCAACTGGCCGATCTGTTGGGCTTGAAAGTGATCGAGATCCCCAGCGATCCGGCCATCGGTATGAGCCTTGAGGCTCTGCAATTGGCGGCTAATCAATGGTCGATCAAGGCGCTGGTGCTGACCACGCGCCTGAGCAATCCACTGGGCGGCACGATGCCGGAAGAGCGGCAAAAGCAACTGCTGCGCCTGGCTTCGGACTTCGATATCCAGGTGGTTGAAGACGATATTTATGGCGAGTTGATGTTTGAAGTGGGTCGCACCAAGGCCCTGAAAGCCTTCGATCGTCTGGACCGTGTGATTTATTGCTCCAGCTTTTCCAAAACGCTGTCGCCGGGTGTGCGAATCGGCTGGATGATTGCTGGGAAATATCAGCAGGAGATCCAGCGCTTGCAAACCTTCACCACGCATTCGGCGTGCAGTGTGACGCAAATGGGCGTGGCGGCTTACCTTGAAAACGGTGGATACGACCGTCATCTACGTTACATACGCCAGGAATACCGTAAGAATCTGAGCGCGTTCCAACTGGCGGTTCAGCAATATTTCCCGCAAGGCACGCAAATGTCGCGCCCCAGTGGCGGTTTCATTTTGTGGGTGAGCTTGCCGGGCCGGGTCAATACTCAAGAGTTGCACGTGCGCGCGTTGCAGCAAGGGATCAGCATCGCGCCGGGGCTAATCTTCAGTAACACCGAGCAATTCAATCACTGCATCCGCTTGAACTGCGGTACGCCCTGGAACAAAGAGGCTGAACGGGCCCTGATGACGTTAGGCATGCTTGCCAGCCAGCTCTGCCAGGAAACGGCAAACCTTTATTGAGGGGGCTGAACGGTATGCGTGATAGCCATTTGGTCATATTCGGCTTGTCTCAGCGTGCCTAAAGCGCGAGCATGTGCGCCTTACTTATAAAGACTGTGGGAGTTATGAGAGCGAAATATGGTGTGGGGTTCATGTTGGTCGGCGTTTTAACTGCATTGTTCGCGGTAGCGGCACCTGCAAATCAATCACAGTCCGAGACCGTCACCACGAAGTCTCAAATCGCTCATACCCCGGACAAACCTGGCGCCGCGGCGAAAAAAAAACCGGCCCCCAGGCGCGCGCCGATGGCCTCAAAATCCAAGTCAGCGCACGAAGTCGCCCAAAAGCGCTTGCCGGCCGCCAGGCTTGATTTGAGCCTGCCGCCCGATATGGTCCGAGAGCTGCGACCTCTGGGCACCATTCCCATGCCTCAGCACAAGCCATTGCTGCCTAATATGTTTGGCGAAAAATCTGCCGAAGAAAGCCCTTTTCAGTTGAATGGGCGTTTGCTCAGCAATGAAATGGGCCTGCAGTTGCGCAACGAAGCCCGGCAGAATGAAATCGAGGGGGCGGCACTTGATTTTGAATTCAAACAATAAGTGCCTAATCCCTGAAAGCCGACTTCTAAACTGACTGTTCAGTCACCGCATATTCTGCTGAACGGCCAATTTCAAACGCCCGTTCCAGCGAGTACTATCCCTTGTCATCAACGCACTTTGCCCCAAACGAGGAGCTAACGTCATGAACTGCCGTGAAGGCTGTGGCGCTTGTTGTATAGCCCCCTCCATCAGTACACCGATTCCTGGCATGCCCAATGGCAAACCTGCCGGGGAACGCTGCCTGCATCTATCTGTCGACTACTTGTGTGGTTTGTTCGGCCGGCCAGAGCGTCCCGCCGTGTGTGGTTCGTTTCAGGCAGACATAGAGGTGTGCGGCAGCAACCGGGAAGAAGCCATCAACCTGATCGGCTGGTGGGAACAGATGACGGCGGCATAGTGCGTTCATGTTCCATGAACAGACCTTCAACAATAAGGAATAAGACAATGGGTTCGTTGCATCGAGTGGCATTGGCGTGTGGTTTGAGTGTACTGCTGGTGGGCGTGGCTCACGCAGAAGACTGGACAGTGGCGAAAAATGAAGACGGGATCAAAGTCTCGTTGAGCCCTGTGTCTGGCTCCGACTACAAGGCTTATCAGGGCGTGACCACCATCAAGGCTCCGCTGGCTAAAATCAAGGCACTGCAAGAAGACGTAGCCGGGGCTTGTGCCTGGATTCATGAGTGTAAATCTCAAAAGCTGCTCAAGACTGAAGGCGACCAGAGCTGGACCTACACTCAGTTCAATACGCCTTGGCCTGTCACTCCCCGCGACTCGATTTTGCTGGTGACGTCCACCGTGGCACCTGATGGCACCTTGACGCGTACCCTTAAAGGTTTGCCAACCTATGCTGCGCCAGAAAAGGGCTTTGTTCGAGTGGCTCAGGTTGATGGTTTCTGGAAGCTGGTGCCTAAAGGCGACAACCTGACCGAAGTGACGTATCAGGTGCACACCGAGCCTGGGGGCAGCGTGCCTTCATTTGTCGCTAACAAGTTCGTGGTTGATGCGCCGTTCAATACCCTCAAAGGGCTACGAGCGCTCGCCGAGAAGTAACGCGCGGGCAGCAGGAGTGTCGGGCTTGGTCCTGGGCAGCGCATCTGTCCAGGGGCCTGGCCCTGGTTTTTTGAGTGTTATCAGTCGCCATGTAAAAGCATTAAATTTTATTTCCCTCTTGGCAGAGAATATCCGACAGGTCTACTCTGCACCCAGACCAGCGAAGTAATCGACTGGCTCTGATCTTGTTCGCTACATGCTTATTTCTCTCGGCCACGGCACTTTGACTGCGCTACCGAGAGCGCTGAATGTCTATCCATTGCGAGGAGGACGTTTCATGAGCACAGCCCATCAAGAAGACCTCAGCAGCTATGTGCTGCGCCGCATGAAAGAAGGCGGTTTTGACTTTGCACGTATCCATCCCATTGAGTTTTACGCCATCTTCCCGGATGAGGAGCGGGCGCGCAGAGCAGCAGGTAAATTTTGTGGTGAGTCCCTAAATGCCCAGATCAACGTGCGGGATGACGGTGCCTGGCATTTGGAATTAAGCAAGGTGATGTACGCAACGTATGGTGGCATTGGTGATTTTGAGCAGGACTTCGAAGCGGTCGTCGTGCCGCTGGGTGGGGTTATCGAAGGTTGGGGCGTGAAGCAGGAGGTGCGTGGGCTGCTGAACTGACTTCCATTAACGCAACGTACGGCCAGGGTCTGTTGCCGTTTCATTGCAAGCCGCTCCACGGCTGCAATGAAACGGAAACAGACCCTAGTCTTTTGGCTGGCTGTTTTGAATCTTGTGCAAGGTTTTCTGTTGTTCCGGTGGGGTGACTTTGCGCTTGGTCATGTGCTGCAAGTAGCTGATCAGCTGATCCAGCTCTGTGTCAGTCAGCACGTTGGGCGCAAAGCCGGGCATGCGTGCCTGCGGCCATTGGCGCAGGCTTTGCGGGTCGCGAATGTAACGCTTGAGGAAGTCGGCGCCAAAGTACTCGGTCGGGTTGTAAGGGATGTTCAGATCGGGACCGAACTGCGCATCACCTGCGCCATTGAGGCGATGGCACGCCAGGCAGTTTTTTTGAAACAGCGCAAAGCCCTGATTGATCGGTGAATCAGGCGCCAGCGCCGGATCGGGTAGCAAGGCCGGGAAACGCACAGCGACCGAGGGCAGGCGTTTCAGGGTGGCCAGTGCATAAGGCCATTGCTCGGGGCTGATATGGCCCGCTTGAGGGTCGGTCCATACCAGATAAAACGGCCCGGCTGTGTGCTTGCCCGCGCCCAGAGGTGGCCATGGGTGAGCGGGGTCTTCAATCGCCAGCCAGGCTTTGGCGCCGGTTTGGCTCAGCAATGGGGCAGCCGCCAGTTCAGCCGCGAAGCCGTCCAGGGCGACCGCCTGCAGATGGTCGTCGGGCTTGATGCCTTCAAGCAATGCGGCCAGCGGAACGGCGCGGTAAGTCATGTCCCGTTTGTAAGACACATCATCAATGACATGCAGGGTTTGCGCCGCTGGGTGTTGCAACAGCTCGGCGGTTTGCCAAGTCTGGATGCTGCTGCCCACATCGAGGGTGAGTTGGGCAGCACACACTGGCAGGCTGAATAAGGTGATGATGAAGAGCGTCAGTAGTTTCAATAGGTTTGCTGTTATGGGTTGTCGTGGGGCTGAGTGCATCGACTCGAACGGGTAGACGACACCTTAGCCGATAACCTTGGTCAGATTCGGCAAAATCAACAGCAAGGTGGTTGCGAGTAGAATAAGCCCGGCTTGACGGATTTTAGTATGTTTGAACATGGCGACCTGCCTTTTGTTGTTATTCCAGAACCCCAATGCTCCACGGTAAGTGCGCCCATCCTTAAAAAGCGCCTTGCCCGTTGACAGAGTTAACCTTAGAGGCCTCATAACACATGGCTTAGAACCCTTTTACATCATCCAAGTGCATTAGGTTTCTAAAACGCTATTAGCTTTTATGAGCGTGCCCTGTCAGCCCGTAGCTAGACGCAATGGGCGCTTGGAGAGGGCGATTATTAGCGCCCTACCGTTCGTCCGGGAGCATTATTCAGGCGCCAAACGCCTGGCTAAGGGCTATGTCCAAGGTTTCAATACACTCAGTAGTGTCCAGTGCTTGCCATTAATGACTGTTTCAAGGCAGGCTCTAGGGGCTGTTCCCGTCTCATTGCAAGCTGCGTCGCTGGGTCAAATTTAGCCAGGCAAGGCGCAGAGCGAAGGGAATGGTTGTTCCCATCTCAAGCCCTGCAACACCGCCTGGCTAAATTTGATACGGGCCCCTAGGGGCAAAAGCCCACGCGGGCTTTCGTCGCAGCTGCAATGAAGCGGGAACAGACCCTAGGTTGCCGTTATTACTTTCGTCTTTATCGTGCCAGGTATTTTTATGTCGCTACGCATCTGCATTCTGGAAACTGACATCCTGCGTCCAGAGTTTATTGATCAATACCAGGGCTACGGGCAGATGTTCAAACGCCTGTTCTCCCAGCAGCCCATCCCCGCTGAATTCAAAATCTTCAATGTGATGAACGGCCAATACCCATCGGATGATGAAGTGTTTGATGCCTATCTGGTAACCGGCAGCAAGGCGGACTCGTTCGGCACCGATCCCTGGATCGAAACCCTTAAAGCCTACTTGCTGACCCGCTATGAGCGTGGCGACAAGTTGCTCGGCGTCTGTTTCGGCCACCAGCTGCTGGCGTTGCTGTTGGGTGGCAAGAGTGAGCGGGCGACTCAGGGCTGGGGCGTGGGCACCCACCAATACAAATTGGCGGCCAAAGCCCCGTGGATGAGCCCGGTGCTGGAAGATCTTACCCTTTTGATCAGCCACCAGGATCAAGTAACGGCCTTGCCGGAAAACGCAACAGTGGTGGCCTCCAGCGAGTTCTGCCCATTCGCGGCTTACCACATCAATGATCAGGTGCTGTGCTTCCAGGGGCACCCTGAGTTTATTCACGACTACTCACGGGCGTTGCTTGATTTGCGTCAGGAGCAATTGGGGCAGCCGATCTACAGCAGCGGCATCGCCAGCCTGGAGCAAGACCACCACGGCTCGACCGTTGCCGAGTGGATGATGCGTTTTGTTTCAAACAAGCCTGCGGTCGCAGCGGTATAAGCCCACTCCTTTAGCCGCTGCCCAAGGCTGCGACGGGGTGCGCAGCGGCCCCCAGATGTTGAAGGTCCTACGGGCCTTTTCGCAGCCTGCGGCATCGGCTACTGGTCTACAACCAGCCAGAACGCTTGAAGCTCGCCCACAACCCTGTCACGCCCACCCCAATAAAGCCCAGCACCCCGAAATAGCCGTAATGCCAGCTCAGTTCCGGCATGTTCTGGAAGTTCATCCCGTAAATACCCGCCACCGCCGTAGGGAACGCCAGAATGGCGGCCCAGGCGGCGAACTTGCGCTGCACGATGCTCTGGCGTGAAGACTCCAGCAGCACAACGATCTCAATCGTTTGGCTGGCGATGTCGCGCAAGGTCGTCAGGTCTTCCATTTGCCGAGTGACGTGAATCTGCACATCCCGGAAATACGGGCGCATGTTCTTGTCGATAAAGGGGAAGGTCAGGCGCTGCAATTCTTCGCTGATTTCGACCATAGGCGCCACGTAGCGGCGTAATCGCAGCACATCGCGGCGTAATTCGTGCAATTGAATGATGTCCGCTTCATTTAGTGCATTGCCCATGATGCTGCGCTCCAGTTGCTCGATTTCGGCGTGAATGGCTACGCTGACGGGCTGATAACTCTCGGTCACAAAGTCGAGCAGGGCATACAGCACGAAGTCCTCGCCGTGCTCCAGCAATAGTGGCCGGGCCTCGCAGCGTTGACGCACGGCCCGGTACGAAGCGGAGTGGCCATTACGGCTGGTGATGATGTAGCCATTGCCCGCAAAGATGTGGGTTTCAACGAACTCCAGTTTGCCTTCATGGCGAATCGGCGAGTAGATAACGATAAACAGCGCATCGCCAAAGGTCTCAAGCTTTGGCCGGCTGTGTTGTTCAAGGGCATCTTCGATAGCCAGTTCATGCAGATTGAACTGGCGCTGCAAATTGCTGAGCTCTTGTGCATCGGGTTGTTCCAGACCAATCCAGACGAAGTGGTTGGGCTTTTCAGCCCAGGCACTGCCTTCGTCCAGAGTGATATTGGTGATCTTTTTGCCTTCGCTATATACCGCAGCAGCAACAACTCTGCCCATAGTTCTAATCGCTTCTTCATCAAAGGGTTATGGCTCGAAGATGCAGCTTAGCGTGCATTCCGGCACTTCGACGTTACAAACGTTCAGAGGTTCGGGTCAGAGCTGTCGCCTTGTCAGCGGGCAGAGGCGGCAGGCGACGCTTTTGCTCTGCCAGCAACTCACGGTCCATCGCCTCGATGCACGCGTTCATCTGTTCGCGGCAGTGCTCCATCAACTGGGGCAGATCATCCAGGGTCAAGCCGGCAGTGGGAATGGCAGGCAACGAGCGGATTTGAATATCAGCACTGTGCCAGCGATTGAGCTTCAGATGCTGGCTATAGGTGCTGACGCACACCGGCACAATCGGCACCCCGGCAGTGATAGCCATATGGAATGCGCCCTTTTTGAAAGGCAGCAAGGTTTTGCCAAGGTTGCGTGTGCCTTCCGGGAAGACCCAGATAGAGGTGTCCTTTTCTTGCAGGGTGCGGGTGGTGGTTAGCATCGATTTACGGGCTTTTTGAGCGTTGCTGCGATCAATCAACACATTGCCCGCCAGCCAGAACAACTGGCCGAACAGCGGCACCCATTTCAGGCTCTTCTTGCCAATACACACTGTGCGGCGCGGCACAACATTGCCGAACACAAACAGATCGTAATTGGACTGATGATTGGCCACGACCACGCAGCTCTGAGGTTTATCCATCAATGGCCCGACTTCAGTCTTGAGCTTATAGCCCAGGATCCATTTCGCCGGCCAGGCATAAAGCCGGGCGCATAATCGACTGTTGTCGGGATTGAAGGGCCGGCATATGCCCAGCAGCACGCCGAGCACGCCCGCCGCGACAAAATGCAGACTCATCAACAACATACGAAACGAAAGTAGCATTTACAGATACGCCAAAACAAAAGGTGGCGCAGTGTACGGATGTGCACTGTATTCGGCAATTACCCCGATACACGTAGGAGATTGCTGATGTTTAAGCATATGTTTCGCGGCAGGCTGTGAGGTACGTCGTAGAGGTGTTAGCGGGAAAACAGCAGGGGCGGGGCAGGAGATTGCCCCGGCCGTAATGGGCAGCCGGGGCAGACAGATTCAGAGTACGTGGTGTTGATCCAGCTCGATTGCCTTGTCCAGCGTCTCCAACAGTTCTTTGCGCACTTTCAGCTTGGTGTTCTTGTGCGCCTTCATATTGATCTTCTTCAACTGGCGGGCCACTTCCAGGGCCGCCGCCTGCAATTCCTCGGGCTTGACCACCCGATCGAGGAAGCCTGCGTCTACCGCGGAGTGTGGGTTAAACATCTCGCCATTGATCACCGAGCGATGGAACGCTGACTTGCGCAACCGATCGCGGGCCAACTCAATTCCGGCGTGGTGCATCGTCATACCGATTTGCACTTCATTGAGTCCAATACTGAATGGGCCCTCGACGCCGATGCGGTAATCCACCGACAACAGCAGAAACGCACCTTTGGCAACTGCATGACCAGAGCAGGCAATCACTACCGGGAAAGGATGCGCCAGCAGGCGACGAGCCAGCGTCGATCCTTTAGTGACCAGATCTATGGCCTGCTGTGGACCTGTCGTCATCACCTTCAAGTCATAACCGCCCGACAGAATGCCCGGCTGGCCGGTAATAATCACCACCGCCCGATCTTGCTCGGCCTGATCCAGCGCTGCATTAAAGGCAGCGATCACATCCGGAGAAATAGCATTCACCTTGCCATTGCTCAGGGTCAGCGTAGCGATACCGTCTTCCAGCTGATAAGCAATCAAGTCACTCATGGCGCAATTCCTTGTATTTAAGTGAGGCAGACGTTAACCAGCCACACGGCGCAGGTAAAGCGCGGAGGCTGACTGATGAGTCAGGCAAATACCCAGCACCTTCTATATAGACGCCAGCGCGCCTGATGTGTGCAGTCCAGACGCTGCACTGCCAAGGCTGGAAATTGGCAGATTCACCCGCACGGTGCGTGGCTAAAACATGGCAAAACCCGTAAGCGCATGAAAATTCTAAAAAAACATTTGTCATATCGAAAGCTTTCGACTACATTAGCGCGCCTCGACAGACAGAACATGTTTGAAGAGATACGGTGAAGTGTCCGAGTGGCTTAAGGAGCACGCCTGGAAAGTGTGTATACAAGAAATTGTATCGAGAGTTCGAATCTCTCCTTCACCGCCACATTTATACGTTAAAGCCCTGATTATTCAGGGCTTTTTCGTTTCTGCGTTTCTGAAAAAAATCCCAGCCCATGCTTTGCCCCATACCCTGGATGGCTCGGGGCTTTACGACCAAAGGCTAATTTTTCCGACAATTTCTAAGCGGTGTAGTCCGGCAGTGTCCGTCGATCGATCTTGCGCGCATCGTTGTAACCGGGACCGTCCTAACCGACACCAACGCACGAACGCTGCCAGCAATCGCTATGAGCTTTGACCGTGGCGAAGTGGCGGCCATAGCCAAATTTACGACCATCAATCCGACCAACCAGGGCCATCAGCATCGCTTTCGTTTTTTTGTAGAAAGAAAAGCAGGGCTTTCCAGTGGGGTTTGATCGGTACCCGCTACGTGAGTTATCAGAGGCCGTATTTCAGCTCACGTTGCAGGTGAGTTGAAATATGTGTTTGTCGTCATTGAAACGTTTGCCTGCCAATGCCTCGATGCTAGACAGTTGGGTGCTCCTAAGGTTTTAGCCCTTATCGCTGCAAATCCCCAAGCTGTAATTTGCGACTGAATCAACCGCCGAATGCGTGTGGGGAATCAGCGCTCTGTCGCAAAAGCGCGGGACTTCCTGCTGAAAAATCGGATAATGGCGCCCATATTTTTAGCCGTTATGCTGGTAATTCCCCATGGAAATTAAGGTCAACTTTCTCGACAACCTTCGACTTGAAGCCAAGTTCGATGATTTCACGGTGGTGGCCGATCAACCGATTCGCTACAAGGGCGATGGTTCGGCGCCGGGGCCGTTTGATTATTTTCTGGCTTCGTCGGCATTGTGTGCGGCTTACTTTGTGAAGCTGTACTGCCAGACGCGCAATATTGCGACCGAAAATATTCGTCTGTCGCAGAACAATATTGTTGATCCGGAAAACCGCTATAACCAGATTTTCAAGATTCAGGTCGAGTTGCCCGCTGACATTTGCGACAAGGATCGCCAGGGCATTTTGCGCTCCATCGAGCGTTGTACGGTGAAGAAGGTGGTGCAAGCCGGGCCTGAGTTTGTGATTGAAGAGGTGGAAAACCTCGACGCCGATGCTCAAGCATTGCTGATGCCTGCGTCAGATTCAGATGGGGCTCCAACAGAGGGCACTTATATAGCGGGCAAGGATCTGCCGCTGGAGCAAACCATCGCCAATATGTCGGCCATGTTGGCTGACTTGGGCATGAAGATTGAAATCGCCTCATGGCGCAATATCGTGCCCAACGTCTGGTCGCTGCATATCCGCGACGCGCATTCACCGATGTGTTTCACCAACGGCAAGGGCGCGACCAAAGAGGGCGCATTGGCCTCGGCGTTGGGCGAGTTTATCGAGCGCCTAAACTGCAACTTCTTCTACAACGATCAGTTCTGGGGACAAGACATCGCCAACGCGGCGTTTGTGCATTATCCAGAAGAGCGCTGGTTCAAACCGGGGCGCAACGATGAGCTGCCGACTGAAATCCTCGACGCTTACTGCCTCAAGATTTACAACCGCGAAGGGGAGTTGCGGGGCTCGCACCTGATCGACACCAACTCCGGCAATGAAGAGCGCGGCATCGTCTCGCTGCCATTCGTGCGTCAGTCAGACGGCGAAGTGGTGTATTTCCCGTCCAACCTGATCGAAAACCTATACCTGAGCAACGGTATGAGCGCGGGCAATACCCTGGCTGAAGCCCAGGTGCAGTGCCTGTCCGAGATTTTTGAGCGTGCGGTTAAGCGCGAAATCATCGAAGGTGAGTTCGCGCTGCCGGACGTACCGCAAGAAGTGCTGGCGAAATACCCGAGCATTTTGGCGGGTATTCAGGCGTTGGAAGAGCAGGGCTTTCCGGTGCTGGTGAAGGACGCGTCGCTGGGCGGGGAGTTTCCGGTCATGTGCGTGACCTTGATGAACCCGCGTACCGGCGGCGTGTTTGCCTCGTTTGGCGCGCACCCAAGCCTGGAAGTGGCGCTGGAGCGCAGCCTGACGGAACTGCTGCAAGGCCGCAGTTTTGAGGGGCTGAACGATTTGCCGCAGCCGACGTTTGAAGGCCACGCGGTGACCGAGCCGAATAACTTCGTCGAGCACTTCATTGATTCCAGCGGCGTGGTGTCATGGCGCTTCTTCAGTGCCAAGCCTGAGTACGAATTTGTGGAATGGGACTTCACCAGCCAAGGTGCAGACTCCAATGCCGAGGAAGCCGCGACCTTGTTCGGCATTCTTGAAGGCATGGGCAAGGAAGTCTACATGGCGGTGTACGAGCACATTGGTGCCAAGGCGTGCCGCATTCTGGTGCCGGATTATTCCGAGATCTACCCGGTGGACGACCTGATCTGGGACAACACCAACAAGGCGCTGTTTTTCCGTGAAGACATCTTGAACCTGCACAGCCTGGACGAGGCCGGTCTTGAAAGCTTGGTTGAGCGTCTGGTCGAGAGTGAACTGGATGACTACACCGATATCACCACCTTGATCGGCATCGAGTTTGACGACAATACCGCGTGGGGTCAGTTAACGATCCTGGAGCTGAAACTGCTGATTTACCTGGCCTTGAAGCAATATGAAGAGGCCAAGGAAGCCGTTGAAATGTTCCTGCAGTACAACGACAACACCGTTGAGCGTGGGTTGTTCTACCAAGCGGTAAATGCCGTGCTGGAAATGCACCTGGACGAAGATTTGCAGCTGGAAGACTACGAAGCCAACTTCCGTCGCATGTTCGGCAACGAGCGGATGGACGCGGCGATCGGCTCGGTTAACAGCAGCGTGCGTTTCTATGGTCTGACGCCGACCAGCATGAAGCTGGAAGGCCTGGACCGACACTTGCGCCTGATCGACAGCTACAAAAAACTGCATGCGGCACGGGCCAGGGCGGCGGGTGTGTCGCTGTAACAAGCGACCCACTGTGTGGGGGCCTGGCTTGCCAGCGATGCGAACAACGTGGTTTGTCCGTTGCGCCGCGGCGATGCCCTCTTTGGCGCGAACTTGATTGTGCGCGCCTCGTAAAACCGCTGGTCAGAAATACTGCTTTTATCTAAACCTTTGCGGACACAGGCCTTCAGATTCTGTGCAGGGAATAAACCTGCCTTTTTCTGGAGGACGTTATGAAAACCCTGATTGGCCCCCAACGCTTCGTCGCAGGCTGTGCTTTGGCCTTGGCCTTGGCCTTGGCGGGCAACGCTGTGGCTGCCAGTTCGGCTAATTTTGTTGACGAGGCATCCGCCGCCGCGATTGCCCAGATTGAAACCAGCCGAATGGCGATCAGCCAAACTTCCTCGACGGGCATAAACAGTTTTGCTGTGGAGATCATCAAGGACTACACGGACGTGAATCGGGACCTCAAGGAACTCGTGAAAAAGCATGATCTGCCGATGTCGAGTGACGACCAGATAGCCAGCAAGGCGAAGGCGTTAATGCTTCAAGTGCCAGAAGGCGCTGACTTTGATGCGGCTTATATAGCCAACCAAGTGAACGCTCAGGAGGCGGCCATCGCGCTTTATAAGCAGGAGGCCAACAACAGTGATTCACCTGAGCTCAAAGCTTTTGCCCAGAAGTACTTGCCGAAGTTGGAAAGCAATCTGACGGTGGCGAAGTCGCTGGCGCGCACCTACAGCGAGTCTTGACTCAATCTTGAACCATGAGCCCTGGCTGACGGCTCGTGGCTGCCAGGCGTCTGAGTCGATGTCACCGGGGGGACTCGCTCACTCAGTGATGGCGCATTCACTCAACGGTAGGAGCAGCCGCTCTGCGCTCCTACCCAACCGTGAACCTACGTGTGCTGAGCTTAGGGTTTTAGCGTTCCGGGCGGGTTGTCATCGCCACCCACCGGCCCATTCCCATCCGTGTTCATGCCGCCCTGGCGTCCAGGGTCATTGCCCTGAGTACGCGGGTCCACAGACGGGTGTGTCGGCACGTCCGCATCGTTGTGGATTTTGGAGTCTTGATTAATCGTGGGTTTTACATCCTGGCCGTAGGGCGGTTCTACCGGTTTAGTGGGCATGGTCGGCCCGGTAGAGGACGCGGCAAAGCTGGTAGCAGACATCACACACAGTGCAGCGGCTAACGACAACGTTTTAATCGGCGAATTCATCATGGTTGCGTCTCCAGACAATGGGGAGTCGTACCTGATATTGGTCTAGCAGCGAGGGCGTTTAGTGCGATGCAAGCGACGAACGGCGGCGAGCGGGCCGTGCATCGCTTGTGGATCAGATGGGCTTAGACAGCGATGTCGTTGAATCCGCAGTACTCTTCCCAGCTCATGTCCAGGGCCTCGGCCACTTCCTGATGGACTTCGAGGCGCATGGCCTTGAGTTCTTCGGGTGAGCGTGCGATCAGCTCCAGTGCCAACTCCCAGGCTTCAAGACCCTGCGCTTCAGCTTCGTCTTCAAAGGCCCATAAAATCTGTTGTTGGCGGTCTTCGGCGCTCAGGTCTTTCATTTCTTCGAGCAGATCAGGGTGCGCCTTGATGAAGGTATCCAGGGCCAGTTCGTTACGGGATTCTTTAGGGATCATATGGCGTCTCGGATGGTTAGGACGGTCTGCGCGGCAGACCGTCTTCAGGGCGTTTTTTGCATGCTAGCGAGTTCGCCAAGTGATGAAAAGCGCTACATGGCCCGTTAGCCGACGGCTTGCAGCTTGCTTTCGCGTTGCAGCACATAGCCCCAGATGGCCAGCGCCAGGGTTGCGATGACGGCGCCGACGATCACGATGCCGCTCCAGCCATAGACTGGGTAGGTTTGTGCTCCGATCAAAGAGCCCAGTGCACCGCCAACGAAATAGCAGGTGATGTAACCGGCATTCAAGCGGTTACGCGCCGCAGGGCGGACCTGAAACACAGCGTTCTGATTGCTCACGTGTACCAGTTGCACGGCAAAATCCAGGGCCAGCACGCCGATAATCAGCGCAATCAATGAGTGACCGGCAAACGCCATGGGCAGCCAGCAGGCCAGCAGCACCAGCAGACCGACGGTCGTCGCGATTTGCCCACGGCCACGGTCAGCCATGCGTCCGGCCCAGTTGGCGGCCACTGCCCCCACCGCTCCTGCGAGGCCAAATAGGCCAATTACCCCGTCGGAGTAGTTGTAAGGCGGCACGGCCAGCAAAAACGCCAGCGGTGTCCAGAACAAGGCAAACAGTGAGAAGGTCAGCAGGCCCAACAATGAGCGCAAGCGCAGCACCGGTTCTTCGACAAACAGCGTGAACACTGACCTCAGCAGCTTGGGGTAGCTCAGGCCAGCGCTGTGGTGGTGGTTGGGCAGGGCGCAGAACAAGGACAGGGCGCTGATCAGCATCAGGGCCGCCGCCAGCAGGTAAATGGCCCGCCAGTCACCGGCCGATGACAGCGCCCCGGCCACGGTACGGGCCAGCAAAATACCCAGCAGCAGGCCACTCATCAGCGTACCGACCACGCGACCGCGGCTTTGCGGGTCGGTCAGGCTGGCGGCCATTGGGACCAGCACCTGGGCCGACACCGAGAACAGCCCGGTGACGGCGGTGCCGATCAACAGCCAGGTCAGTGACGGGGCGAAAGCGCTTAACAGCAGGCCCAAGGCGCTGAGCACGGTCATGGTGACGATCAGGCGGCGTTGTTCAAACAAGTCGCCCAGCGGCACCAGCAATAACAGCCCGGCGCCGTAACTCAGTTGAGCGGTGATCACCACCGTGCCGGCACTTTCCATGCTTAAGCCAAGCTCTTTGGCGATGGTGTGCAGCAAAGGCTGTGCGTAGTAATTACTGGCAACAGCAAGGCCGGTGGCAATCGCCATCAGCAGTATCAGGGCAGTGCTTAAAGGTTTTGTAGCAACAGTGGAATCGGACATTGACTGTCTCGTTGGCATGGGGTGTGCCGCGAAGTATCCGTAATGCCTGAGCGCAATGTCACTGAATATGTCAAAGATTTTGATTTTTAAAACCACCAAGCCCCCTCGCCATAACAGCGAGAGGGCTTGGTTTGCGGGCGTTGCCATTGAATCAGTTGCGGCGTCCCAGCAGCAGGCCGACCACTAGGCCGAAACCGGCCGAGATGGCCACGGTTTGCCACGGGTGCCCACCGATATAGTTTTCGGTCGCATCGACCACGGGTTTGCTGCGCTCACGCACGTTGCTCACGGAATCCAGCGCTTGCTTGAGTTTCAAGCCGACCTGCGCACGCAGGGTCTCGCCTTCTTCGCCGAGCAGAGACGCGCTGTCCTTGAGTAGTTTTTCAGATTCGCTAATCAGGTCTTGAAGCTCGCTGAATGCTTGATCCTTGATTTGATCTTCAGCGGCTTGTACGGCATTTTTTCGAGCCATTGCGGTACTCCTTGCAGGTGAATAGGGTGATGACTAATGGAGTCAACCCCATGCTAAAAAGTTGCATCTGTTTTTAAATGGATTGTGACGCTGAGGTGTGAGCGTAGTTAAAATCCAGACTGAGACACGTCTTTCGAAGGTGTAAGATGTCGCCTAATTTACGCCGCAGGAAAATCTCATGAGCTTTAACCTCGCCAATAAGTCACTCGCTGAGCGGGCTGCGCTTGAAGATGAAAAGTCTCGTTTGTACGAGCTTTGGCAGAGTAACTTGGGCAAAGCCAAAGCAGACGCGGCGCGCCTGTTCGGGGAGCGCGCCAAGCGCAAGGGCAAGTGGTCGGAGTGGGTGCGTTCGGAGCTGGACGCGATGTCTGGCCCCGAATACGCCAATATGGTGCGCAGTGAAGTGAACCGTTTGATGGCGGCCAAGTAACCTCAAATGTCCAGCCGCTGTCGCAGCCTGCGGCAGCGGCTACAGGTGTGCGTTAATCAACCTCGCAAACAACAAACCCCTGCACTGCACCGGCCACATTGATCTGCACCTCATCCTCCACCTGCTTGCCGAGCAACGCAGCGCCCAGCGGTGCACGCGGGGTGATGACGGTCACGGTGTGCCCGTCATGGTCGAGCTTGAGTCCGGCGGCTTCCGGGGCCAGGAATAACCACTGCGCGCTGCCATTTTCGGCTTCAAGCCTCACCAATGCCCCGAGCTGAATCCCTTGCGTCGGGTTAAACGGCGTCAGGGGCATGGCCTGGCAGTTTTTCAGCGCCTGACGAATCTCTTCGACCCGGCGTGCCTGGCCGGTTGCCAGATAGGACGCTTCAAGTCCAAGGGTGTCGTACTTGTTCTCGGCGATGTTCTCTTCGTGGGTCGCGGCCTCATAAGCGGTTTGCGCCGCCCGCTGGAGCACGTCGAGGTCGATGGCGAGTTTTTCCAGCATCTGCTGGTACACGGCGGTCTTGTTCATAAGGTGGGGGCTTGATAGAGACGAGCGGCGATTGTCGCACGACTCTTCGGCAGATTAATCCGCCTTAAGCCTTCTGTACGCGTTGATTTATACGGACAATCAGCCCTTTGAATGTCGGAGCCCGGAATGAAAGCCTCCTGGGATATTTTTTGCAGTGTGGTCGATAACTACGGCGACATTGGTGTGACCTGGCGTTTGGCTCGCCAGTTGGTGGCTGAGCATCAGGTGCCCGTTCGGTTGTGGGTCGATGATTTGCAGGCGTTTGTACCGCTCTGCCCCGAGGCCGATGCCAGCGCCGCTCAGCAATGGCAACAGGGCGTAGAGGTGCGCGTGTGGCCCAAGGAATGGCAGCCGGTGGAGGTCGCTGATGTGGTGATCGAAGCCTTCGCCTGCACCTTGCCGGACAGTTACCGTCAGGCCATGAAGGCGCGGGAAACCCCGGTGCTGTGGATAAACCTTGAATATTTAAGTGCCGAAGACTGGGTCAGCGGCTGCCATGGCTTGCCTTCATTGCGACCGGATGGCTTGAAGCGAATGTTCTTTTTCCCAGGCTTTGATGCCGGAACCGGCGGCCTGTTGCGCGAGGCTGATTTGCTGGCGCAGCGCCGCACCTTTGAGCAGAACCCGCAGGCCCGACAGGCGTTCTTGCAGGGGCTGGGGGTTTTTGTGGCGGACAGTGCGCGGCTGATCTCCCTGTTTGCCTATGAGAACAGCGGGCTGGCCAGTTGGCTGGACGCCATCGCGACGGGCAATACGGCAACCCACCTGTTGGTACCGCAGGGCCGGATCATGGGCGATCTGCTGCGCTGGCTTGGGATTGATGAGCTGGCGCTGGGGCGTGTTGAGCAGCGTGGGTCATTGACCGTTCAGTCGTTACCATTCGTCCGTCAGCAAGATTACGATCGCCTCTTGTGGAGCTGTGATTTCAATGCGGTGCGCGGCGAAGACTCGTTTGTGCGCGCGCAATGGGCCGGGCGGCCGCTGCTGTGGCACATCTATGAACAGGAAGAAGGCGCGCACTGGATCAAGCTCAATGCCTTCTTGGCGTTGTATGTAAAAGGCCTTTCGCCCGCCGCTGCGCAGGCGTTCACCGGGCTGTGGCACGCCTGGAATGGCGGTTGCGACATGGCGCAAAGCTGGAATGACGTGCAGCAATACTGGCAAGAGCTCAGCGAACACGCGGAACAATGGTGTCTGGAACAGTCATTGCAGGCTGATCTTGCGCAAGCGCTGGTACTGTTTTATAGAAATTGGATATGATACGCGGCCTAGATTTTTGTAAATCTCAATCCAAATTCGGATATTCGTAATGAAAACTGGTAAAGAGCTTAAACCCGGTACTGTCATCAAGCTCGAAAACGACCCTTGGTTGGTTCAGAAAGCTGAGTTCACCAAGTCAGGTCGTAACAGCGCAATCATGAAGACCAAGCTGAAGAACCTGCTGACTGGCTACAAGACTGAAATCGTATACAGCGCCGACGACAAGCTGGAAGACGTGATCCTGGATCGCAAAGAAGCGACCCTGTCCTTCATCAGCGGCGACACCTACACGTTCATGGACACCACTGACTACACCATGTACGAGCTGAACGCTGAAGACATCGAAGCCGTTCTGCCATTCATCGAAGAAGGCATGACCGACGTTTGCGAAGCGATCTTCTTTGAAGAGCGTCTGGTTTCCGTAGAGCTGCCGACCACGATCGTGCGTCAGGTTGACTACACCGAAGGTTCCGCTCGCGGTGACACTTCGGGCAAGGTGATGAAGCCTGCCAAACTGAAAAACGGTACTGAGCTGAGCGTTGCAGATTTCGTAGAAATCGGCGACTGGATCGAGATCGACACCCGTGACGGTGGTTCTTACAAGGGCCGCGCAAAGGTTTAAACCTTGCGTTAACCGCACGATGAAAAAACCCGACTCGACGTCGGGTTTTTTTTGGCCCATGAAAACATGCCCGCGGGGCGGTTTAAGGCTTTGCCGCACAGCAGTGACTGGTTAGCATGGCCGTTCTGACTGAGGGGTGGTAATGCTGATTGATTTTGCGATGTACGGGGCGTTGGGTGTCGTTTTGGGCGCGTTGGGCGGGCTGTTCGGGATTGGTGGCGCTTTGATCGCGATCCCGGTGCTGGGGATGTGGTTTGGTCTCGATCAGCAAATGGCGCAAGGCACGGCTCTGGTGATGTCCGTACCCAATGTGTATCTCGCGTTGTATCGCTACCATCAACGCAACAAAATCGAGCTGCGTCAGGCATTGCCGCTGGTGTTGATGAGTTTTTGTTTTGCCTGGCTCGGCGCCATGCTGGCTGTCGGCGTGGATGCGGGCCTGATTCGCTGGGGCTTTATTGGCTTTCTGCTGGCGATCACCTTTTACAACGTGTTCAAACTGTATGGCTCTGCCCGGCAGCCGGTTAACGGCTCGCGCTTTGGCTGGCCCGCTTACGGCGCGCTGGGTGTGCTGGCAGGCACCACGGGCGGGCTGTTCGGTGTAGGTGGGGCCGTGGTTGCCGCGCCTGTGCTGACCAGTGTCTTCGGAACCAGCCAGGTCGTGGCTCAAGGCCTGTCTCTGGCGCTGGCAGCACCGAGCACCACGGTCACCTTGCTGACCTATGCCGCGCATGGTGAGGTCAACTGGTTGATGGGGTTGCCGATGGCTGTGGGCGGTTTGTTGAGTATCAGTTGGGGCGTGAAGGTGGCCTATGCCATGCCTGAACGCCTGCTGCGTGGCTTGTACTGCTGTTTTCTGCTGCTGTGTGCGGTGTTGCTGGCGGTCAAAGCTTAAAGCCTTCAACGATGTACTCGGCAAAGCACTCAATGATCGGCGAGGCCGCGCCGCTGTGTTTGCGGATCAGCACAATGCTGGCCGAAGGCAGTGTCGGCAGGTTCTCGGCCTCGCCAATGATGCGTAAATCCGGGGTCAGCAGGCTTTCCAGCTGGGCGGTCACGGCCAGTCCGGTACTGACCACGGCATTGATCGCCGCCAAGCTGGCGCTGGTGTAAGCGACCCGGTATTCGCGCTGCTGAATATCCAGCGCATTGCAGGCCCAGGTCCGGCAAAAACAGTCGGTGTTGAACATGGCCAGAGGCAGGGGCATTTGTTCGTGGGGTGAGAAGCCTTGAGCCACCATCCACACGAAACGTTCGTGGCGCAGCAACTGGCCCATTTCATTGCCCGGCTGACGGGTCACGATCGTCAGGTCCAGATCGTTGCGTTGCAGCAGTTGGGCGGACGGCTCGCAATGAACTTCAACATCGATCAGCGGGTAATCCTGAGCAAAGCGCATCAGCACGCCGGGTAAAAAACGCATCACGTAATCATCCGGCGAGCCGATTCTGACCGTGCCAACCATGTGCGGCTTGCGCAGCGTGCTGAACACCTCGCTGTGCAGTTTGAGAATGCGCCGTGCGTAACCGAGCAGCAGCACGCCTTCGGGTGTGAGGCTGACACTGCGGCCTTCACGCTTGAACAGAGCGCATTGCAATACATCCTCCTCCAGCCGCTTCATCTGCATGCTGACCGCCGACTGAGTGCGATTGACGACTTCGGCGGCGCGGGTAAAACCACCGTGATCAGCAATCGCGGCAAAGGTGCGCAGCAGGTCGGTATCGATACTGGGGAACTCGGCCATTGATCAATCTCGCAGATGTGTCACATAAGAAACATTCGTTGGATTGATCTTATTCCGGGGCCGAGACTTGAGCCATCCCCAAGGAGGTTTCAAGTGATGAAAGGTCAAAGAGGAGTGCAGTGGTGGGCGCGTATTGCGCGTTGGTATCAACTGTCGCAAGAGCGCTCGAGTTTGCGCCGAATCAGCGATGCGGCGCTCAAGGACCTGGGCCTTAGCAGGGCGGACATCGAAACTGAAAGCCATCGGGCGTTTTGGGATGACCCGTTGAGGAAGTGAGCGATCTCGCTATGGGGGGGCGGGTTTGCTCGCGATTCCATCACCTCGATCTACCTGAGCATCGAGGCGCTTCAAATGCGAGCAAGCCCGCTTCCACGGGGTTTATGGCGGCAGATTTTAGCGTTTGACTTGCTTTAGCGTCTCGGCAATCAAAAACGCCAGTTCCAGCGACTGGTCCGCGTTCATGCGCGGGTCACAGTGGGTGTGGTAACGATCTGACAGGCCGTCTTCGGTAATCGGGTTGGCGCCGCCTATGCATTCGGTGACGTTTTGCCCGGTCATTTCGATATGGATCCCGCCCGCGTAGCTGCCTTCGGCTTCGTGGACCTGGAAGAACTGCTTCACCTCGCCCAGGATCTGCGCAAAGTCACGGGTCTTGTAGCCGCTGCTGGCCTTGATGGTATTGGCGTGCATGGGGTCGCTGCTCCACAGCACCTTTTTACCTTCGCCTTCAACCGCGCGTATCAGTTGCGGCAAATGGTCGCCCACTTTGTTGGCGCCCATGCGTACGATCAGGTTAAGGCGGCCTGGGTCGTTGTCGGGGTTGAGGATGTCGATCAGGCGGATCAGATCTTCGGTGTTCATGGTCGGGCCAACTTTGACTCCGATCGGGTTGTTCACCCCGCGCAGGAACTCGACGTGGGCACCGTCCAGTTGGCGGGTGCGGTCGCCAATCCACAGCATGTGCGCCGAACAGTCGTAGTAATCATTGGTCAGGCTGTCGCGGCGTACAAAGGCTTCTTCGTAGTTCAGCAGCAACGCTTCATGGGCGGTAAAGAAGCTGGTTTCACGCAGTTGCGGTGAGCTGTCCATGCCGCAGGCGCGCATAAAGGCCAGGGTTTCGTCGATGCGGTCGGCCAATTGGCTGTACTTTTCAGCCAGCGCTGAGTTGGCGATGAAGTCCAGGTTCCACTTGTGCACTTGGTGCAAGTCGGCAAAGCCGCCCTGGGCAAAGGCGCGCAGCAGGTTCAGGGTCGCCGTGGACTGGTGGTAAGACTGCAGCAAGCGCTCCGGGTCGGGCACGCGGCTTTTTTCATCGAAACCGATGCCATTCACAATGTCGCCGCGATAAGCCGGCAGCGTCACACCGTTGATCGTTTCATCATTGGCCGAGCGTGGCTTGGCGAACTGCCCCGCCATGCGCCCCACCTTGACCACTGGACAGCCCGCCGCAAAGGTCATGACGATGGCCATTTGCAGTAACACCTTGAAGGTGTCGCGGATCTTGGCCGCTGAAAACTCAGCAAAGCTTTCCGCGCAATCACCGCCCTGCAACAGAAACGCCCGCCCTTGAGTGACCTCGGCAAATTGACGGCGCAACTCGCGGGCTTCACCGGCAAATACCAGCGGCGGGTAGCTCGCCAGGCTTTGTTCAACGCGCAGCAAATGTGCCGCGTCGGGGTAGTGGGGTTGCTGCTGGATTGGCAGGGCGCGCCAGCTGTCAGGGCTCCAGGGTTGGCTCATCGCAGACTCTAGTAGTGGGAAGGGGATGGCGCATGTTATCAGCAATTAGTACGTGACCTGTTGCGCTGCAATGGCCGACAATTGCGCCTTTGTGCTCGACACCGAGTGGTCGTTTTTAGCGCGTTGCCCGATGTGTGCCGGGCCGCGGGAAGGAGAGGCAATGTCTGAGGAGCGCGTTGAGCGCCTGCTCGCTGAAGTCCATGATGACTTCGGCATGATTCGAGTGCTGGAAGTGGAAGATTACCGCTTCCTCGAATTTGGCGATGCGATTGAGCAAAGCTGCGTGTTCACGGCGGATCCCAGCTGGCTGGAGTACGACTACACCCGTGCCATGCTGATCGGTGCGCTGTGCCATGAGGCGCCTGAAAGCGCCTTGTTCCTGGGGCTTGGCGCTGGAACCCTGACCCAGGCCTGCCTTAAGTTCCTGGCGCTTGATGATGTTGAAGCCATTGAGCTGCGCCCGGATGTGCCACGTCTGGCCATTGAGCTCCTGGGGCTGGACGATGACCCGCGGCTGTACATCCGCATTGGCGATGCCGTGCAATTGCTGCCTAGTGCAGAGCCGGCTGATCTGATTTTCGTCGACCTGTATAACGACTTGGGGCCGGCTGCAGGTCATCTGGCCTGGACCTTCCTCGAAAACTGCCAGAAAAAACTGTCGACCAACGGCTGGCTGGTGATCAACCAATGGGCCACCGATGACGGCAAGCCGCTGGGGGCTGCGTTGTTGAGGGGCTTGTACCATCGCCACTATTGGGAGCTGCCGGTCAAAGAGGGCAATGTGATCTTGCTGGTGCCTGGCGACCTGGATCAGACCCTGGACATGGAGGCATTGACGGCGCGTGCGCAGGCGTTGGCACCCCGTTTGGGGTATTCGCTGGAATCGTTGATCAAGGCAATTCGTCCTGCAACTTGAGGCGTCGTGATTAATCGTTTTAGCGATTGCCCCAGAGTGGCCGGGCGCGAAACGATTTTGCAAAGCCAAAAATATCGCTAAAGCCCGGCCTATAGAGGCATACAGACGATAGCGCACTAAAAAAGCGCTTCTTTTTTTTGATAAATCCGGTATAGTGCGCGCCGGCCTTTAGCCGGGCCACGTTTAGGTGTTGCATTTCCCGAAGCACGCTTCGGCTGCTCGTCCGTTTCGCGGACTACCCTGAACGCTCCATTCATTTAACGTTTTCGCAAATCCCCGCCGACAAAGCAGCCAGGGCGACTCTTGAGTCTTACACGGCATGCGCAGCTTTGGAGCATGGGTCTTTGCGGATGCACTTAGAGGCAGACCCATGACCCAGGAAACCGGCGGCTTCGCCGCTTTTAATCTTAATCCGAACATTCTTGCAGCTGTCATCGCGACTGGCTACGAAGAACCTTCGGCTATTCAGCAGCAATCGATCCCGATCATTATGGCCGGTCACGACATGATTGGTCAGGCGCAAACCGGTACGGGTAAAACCGCCGCATTTGCCCTGCCTATCCTGCATCGCATCGATCCTGCTAAGCGCGAGCCGCAAGCCCTGATCCTGGCGCCAACCCGTGAGTTGGCGCTGCAAGTAGCAACCGCTTTTGAAACCTACGCCAAGCAAATGCCTGGCGTTACCGTTGTGGCCGTTTACGGCGGCGCGCCTATGGGCCCACAACTGAAAGCAATCCGTAATGGCGCACAAATTGTGGTCGCCACTCCGGGCCGTCTGTGCGACCACCTGCGTCGTGACGAAAAAGTACTGGCGACCGTGAACCACCTGGTTCTCGACGAAGCTGACGAAATGCTCAAGCTGGGCTTCATGGATGACCTTGAAGTGATCTTCAAGGCTTTGCCTGCTACTCGTCAGACCGTATTGTTCTCGGCAACCTTGCCGCAGTCGATCCGTGCCATTGCTGAGCGCCATCTGCGCGATCCGCAACACGTAAAAATCCAGACCAAGACTCAGACCGTTACCGCGATCGAACAGGCTCACCTGTTGGTTCACGCTGACCAGAAGACCTCGGCTGTATTGAGCCTGCTGGAAGTTGAAGACTTCGACGCCCTGATCATGTTCGTGCGCACCAAGCAAGCGACCCTGGACCTGGCCAGTGCCCTGGAAGCCAAAGGCTATAAAGCTGCTGCGCTGAACGGTGACATTGCTCAGAACCAGCGCGAGCGCGTTATCGACTCCCTCAAGGATGGCCGTCTGGACATCGTTGTAGCGACCGACGTAGCCGCTCGTGGTCTTGACGTTCCGCGTATCACTCACGTGTTCAACGTTGACATGCCTTACGATCCAGAGTCCTACGTTCACCGTATCGGCCGTACTGGCCGTGCGGGTCGCGAAGGTCGTGCACTGCTGCTGGTGACTCCTCGTGAGCGCCGCATGCTGCAAGTGATCGAGCGTGTAACCGGTCAAAAGGTTGCTGAGGTCCGCCTGCCGGATGCTCAGGCAGTTCTCGATGCTCGCATCAAGAAACTGACCAACAGCCTGGCGCCACTGGTTGCTGATGCTGAATCGACCCACGGCGACCTGCTGGACCGCCTGACCGCCGATATCGGTTGCAGCCCACGTGCTCTGGCCGCTGCCCTGTTGCGCAAAGCCACCAACGGTCAGGCCCTGACCTTGGCTGCTATCGAGCGCGAGCGTCCACTGGTGCCGAACAGCGCACCGCGTGAGCGTTCGTCCGAGCGTACTGGCGATCGTCCAGATCGTGGTGATCGTGAGCGTCGTGCTCCGGTTCCATTGGCTGAAGGCCGTGCTCGTTGCCGTACTGCGCTGGGTGCGCGTGATGGTATCGCTGCCAAGAACTTGCTGGGCGCTATCCTCAACGAGGGTGGTCTGGCACGTGAAGCCATCGGTCGCATTCAAGTGCGCGATAGCTTCAGCCTGGTAGAACTGCCGGAAGATGGCCTGGAAAAACTGTTGGCCAAGTTGAAAGACACTCGTGTTGCTGGCAAGCAGTTGAAGCTGCGTCGCTACCGCGAAGATTAATCACAGTGTGCTGTGATTGATCGCTAAAAAAATCCCCGACTGGTTCGGGGATTTTTTTTTGCCTGCGTTCGGCCAGCCTGGTTTAGGGGGGAGGGCTTTAGATCAAAAGCGCTGAGGCGAACGCGGCCTGCTGAGCGAGCTTGCCTCGCGATCTTTTGATCTTTTAAACGGTCGCAGCTTGCGTCAGCCCCTTCGTGTTAACCAAAGCGGTAAATATCCATGCCCAGCGCGCCCAGGGTCCAACCCTGGTGAGCAAGGCTGAATTCCCCGCCCGCACCACGGGCGAAGTACAGCGGCAAAAGGTGTTCTTCGCTGGGATGGTTTTTGGTCGCAAACGGTGCTTGCTGGCGATACTGGTGCAAGGCTGCTTCATCCTCGGCGGCCAACTTATCGATCATCCAGTCACGAAATGCCTGCGCCCAAGGCTCGCTGCTCTCAGGGCCGGCCTGCCAGTTCAGTTCTCGCAGGTTGTGCGTGATGCTGCCTGAGCCGATCAGCAAGATGCCTTCGCCGCGCAGAGAGGCCAACGCTTTGCCCACTTCTGTTTGAGCTACCGGCCCCAGTCGGCTGGGCAACGAAACCTGGACCACCGGAATGTCGGCCGCCGGGTACATCAGCGACAGCGGCACCCAGGCGCCATGGTCAAAAGGGCGTTTGGCATCCAGTTGTGCGGGCATACCGTGCGCTATCAGCAGTTGCACGATGCGGGCCGCCAATACAGGATCGCCGGGGGCGGGGTATTGCACGGCAAACAGCTCAGGCGGGAATCCCCCAAAGTCGTGCCAGGTCTCAGGCGCCGGATGGCTGGTGACCCGCAGGTCGTTGCATTCCCAGTGGGCCGAGACTACGACAATGGCTTTTGGTTGGGGCAGTTCAGCGGCCAGTCGCTGCAATGCCGGGCCGCTTTCGCCGGGCTCGAGTGCTAGCATCGGAGATCCGTGCGAGATATACAGGCTGGGCAGCATGGTGTGCGTCCTCAAGGTTAAGATGCGTCATCTTCAACCTGATCATTGATCTAAATCCAATATAAGTTTTAGTGCTTATTTATCGAATTTAAAGGTGAATCATGCAGCCCGAATTTTGGCACGCGCGCTGGGAGCGTAATCAGATTGGCTTTCACCTGGACAAGGTCAATGCCTACCTGCAACGTCTGTGGCCTGCGATTGGGGTGGAGCAGGGCAGTCGGGTACTGGTGCCCTTGTGCGGTAAAAGTCTGGATTTGAGCTGGCTGGCGGCCAATGGCTATGAAGTGTTGGGTGTAGAACTGTCGCAGACGGCCGTGGAGCAGTTTTTCCGCGAGCAGCAGATTGAGCCGCGCATTCACCAGCAAGGCGCTTTCAAGGTGTACGAGGCGGGCCCTATCACGCTCTTGTGCGGCGACTTCTTTGCATTGACCGTCGAAGATGTGGCGCAGTGCACAGGGCTTTACGACCGTGCAGCGATCATTGCCTTGCCGCCACAAATGCGCGAGGCCTATGTCCAGCACCTGAGCAATATCCTTGCGCAAGGCTGTAAAGGGCTGTTGATTACCCTCGATTACGATCAGTCATTGATGAACGGTCCGCCGTTTTCAGTTCCGGATGCTGAGGTTCAGCGTTTGTGGTCGCCAGCTTGGTCCTTGGAAACCCTTGAGCAGGCCGATGTGCTGGGCCAGGAGTGGAAGTTTCTCAAGAGCGGTGTGACTCGCCTGGATGAGCGGGTTTATCGCCTGGGCAAAACAACCGGCGGCTGATGGTCGGGCACAAAAAAGGGCGACCGAAGTCGCCCTTTTTTGTGCTTGCCGTGGGGTTAGCCGCGACGACGCAGTGCATCAATACGTTCTTCCAGTGGCGGGTGGCTCATGAACATCCGCGCCAGACCTTGCTTCAAGCCACCATTGATGCCGAAGGCACTCAAGGTGTCTGGCATGTGCACCGGTAGGCCTTGCTCAGAGCGCAGGCGTTGCAGGGCGCTGATCATGGCTGCAGTACCGGCCAGATGAGCACCGGCTTCGTCAGCCCGGAATTCACGTTTGCGCGAGAACCACATTACGATGGCGCTGGCCAGGAAGCCCAGAACCAGTTCCGCGAAGATGGTCGCGACATAGTAAGCAATGCCTCGGCCTTCCTCGTTTTTGAACACGACCTTGTCGACGAAATTGCCGATGATGCGGGCAAAGAACATCACAAAGGTGTTCACCACGCCTTGCACCAAGGCCAGTGTGACCATGTCACCGTTGGCGACGTGGCCGATTTCGTGAGCAAGTACTGCCTTCACTTCATCGGGCGAAAACCGCTCAAGCAAGCCTTGGCTGACAGCAACCAACGCATCGTTCTTGTTCCAGCCGGTCGCAAAGGCGTTGGCCTCGTAGGCTGGGAAAATCCCCACTTCAGGCATTTTGATCCCGGCTTCGCGGGACAGTTGTTCAACGGTTTGCATCAACCATTGCTCGTGGCGGGTACGAGGTTGAGTGATCACCTGGGTGCTGGTGCTCATTTTCGCCATCCACTTAGAGATGAACAGCGAGAACAAAGACCCTGCAAAACCAAAGACCGCACAGAACACCAACAGCTGATTGAGGTTCAGATCAACCCCGTTGGCCGCCATGAACCCGTTAAAGCCGAACAGGCTCAGGGTGATGCTGGCAATCAGCACGACCGCCAGGTTAGTGGCCAAAAACAGCAGAATGCGCATCATGGTTGTAAGAATCTCCTCGTCTTAGGGGTGTTGCCGTATGCGGGTATATAAGGTGCTACTTGCGGGTATTCAACCAAGTGACTATTTCAAACTGTGTCCTACAGGGGCATTCCGGAGCTGCGCCTGACATTTCCTAATACGGATATGCCATTTATTCAGGCAAAAGCATAGTCCGAAGCCAGTAAATAAAGGCTTTGCCGTTTTTTTTATTTTTTTGACGGGCAGGAGGGGTAGCAGCTGAAGAATGTTTCATTGGACACATGCTGTGCGACTTTTCGTTGGTCGCACAGCATGCTCGGACATTACTGACGATAGGTTTTCAGAAAATTACCGATCCGTCCGATGGCCATGTCCAATTCATCTACACGAGGCAAGGTTACAACGCGGAAGTGGTCGGGCCACGGCCAATTGAACGCGGTGCCCTGGACCACCAGCAATTTTTCCGAGAGCAGCAAGTCCAGAACGAATTTTTCGTCGTTGAGGATCGGGCACACTTTCGGGTCGATCCGTGGGAAGGCGTACAGCGCGCCCATCGGTTTCACGCAGCTCACGCCGGGAATGTCGTTAAGCAATTCCCAGGTGCGGTTACGCTGTTCCAGCAAGCGACCGTTCGGCAGTACCAGGTCGTTGATGCTCTGGTAGCCGCCCAGCGCGGTCTGGATGGCGTGCTGGCTGGGCACATTGGCACACAGGCGCATGTTGGCCAGCATGTCGATGCCTTCAATGTAGCTTTGGGCATTTTGCTTGGGGCCGGAGATCGCGATCCAGCCGGAACGGAAGCCGGCCACCCGGTACGACTTGGATAAGCCGTTGAAGGTCAGGCACAGCACGTCGGGGGCCAGGGAGGCGGTGCAAATATGCACGGCGTCGTCGTACAGAATCTTGTCGTAGATTTCGTCCGAGAACACCACCAGGTTGTGCTGGCGTGCCAGTTCTAGCATGCCCAGCAACACTTCCTTGGAATACACCGCGCCGGTTGGGTTATTCGGGTTGATGATGACCATGGCTTTGGTGTTAGGGGTGATCTTGGCCTTGATGTCGGCCAGATCAGGCCACCAGTTGGCCTGCTCGTCGCACAGGTAGTGCACCGGGTGCCCGCCCGCCAGGGTCACGGCTGCGGTCCATAACGGGTAGTCGGGCGCCGGCACCAGCACCTCGTCACCATTGTTGAGCAACGCTTGCAGCGACATCACGATCAGTTCGGACACGCCGTTGCCCAGATAGATGTCTTCGATGCCGACACCTTCGACTTCCTTTTGTTGGTAGTACTGCATCACTGCCTTACGGGCGCTGAACAGACCTTTGGAGTCGCTGTAACCTTGCGCAGTCGGCAGGTTGCGGATCACGTCCTGCAGGATTTCGTCCGGCGCTTCAAAACCAAAAGGCGCCGGGTTGCCGATATTCAGCTTGAGGATGCGTTGGCCTTCCTCTTCCAGACGTTTGGCGTGCTTGAGCACTGGGCCGCGAATGTCATAACAGACGTTGGCGAGCTTGTTTGATTTGCTGACCTGCATGGCGATGGGATCCCGAAAATGAACGATCCAGGCAAGGTGAGTACCTCGACACTGGGAAATTCTGCGTTGGCGAACACCGCTTTGCTTCAAGAATCCGTTTGAATGCAAGTTGAGCGGGTGCCAGACTGGCGCATAACGAGGCGCAATCATACGTGCCACCCGCCCCCTGGAAAAGCCACCGGTCGGGGTTTTTCAGTTGCAGAGGTAGAACCATGGAAAAGTTGAACAAAACCCTGGATGAATGGAAAGCCATGCTCGATCCAGAGCAGTACAACGTGTGCCGTCTTAAAGGCACCGAGCGGCCTTTTTCGGGTAAATACAACGCGACTAAAACAGACGGCGTTTATCACTGCATTTGCTGCAATGAGCCGCTGTTTGATTCCAAAGCCAAATTTGATTCGGGCTGCGGCTGGCCGAGTTTTTATGAGCCGATTGCCGAGAATGCGATGGTTGAAATCCGTGACATGAGCCACGGCATGATTCGCACCGAAGTGACCTGCGCCAAGTGCGATGCGCATTTGGGGCACGTATTTCCCGATGGCCCACCGCCAACCGGGCTGCGTTACTGCATCAACTCGGTGTGTCTGGACCTGGTGCCCCGCCAGTAACCTTTATCAAAGAGAACACCGTCATGAGCGCAAATCTTTTCGACATTCCCTGTACCACCCTCAGCGGCGAGCAAAAGACTCTGGCGGATTACTCGGGCAAGGCAGTGTTGGTGGTCAACACCGCCAGCAAGTGTGGCTTTACCCCCCAGTACAAAGGGCTTGAAACCCTGTGGCAGCAATACAAGGATCAGGGTTTGGTGGTCCTTGGCTTTCCGTGCAATCAGTTCGGCAAGCAAGAGCCGGGCGATGAAGCGGCTATTTCCGAGTTTTGCGAGTTGAACTTTGGTGTGACTTTCCCGCTGTTCAAGAAGATAGACGTCAATGGCAGCCAAGCACATCCGCTGTTCGTGCAACTGAAAAAGCGCGCACCCGGGGTGCTGGGGTCGGAAGGCATCAAATGGAACTTCACCAAGTTTCTGGTCGGGCCCGACGGCAAGGTCAAACGCTATGCGCCTGCCACCAAGCCCGAAGCGCTCAAAGCGGACATTGAGAAACTGCTCAAATAAACAGGCCCCGCACGCCCTGTAAGCGCCAGTGTGCCTCGCGATCTGTTGATTTTTTAAAGATCAACAGATCGCAGTCTGCGGCTGCTCCCACAAGGAAGTAACGGCTAGACGTTTTTCCGGGGCACCCAGCTATCGAGCAATGCCGCCAGCTCTTCGCGCCGGAATGGCTTGGCCAGATAGTCATTCATGCCTGCGCAACGGCAGCGTTCACGTTCGTCGGGCATGGCATTGGCCGTCAAGGCAACGATGGGTAAGTCAGGCCAGCGCCCGCTTTGGCGGATCTGCCGGCTGGTCTCGTAGCCGTCCATCACCGGCATGTTGCAGTCCATCAGCACCAGATCAAAATCGCTCTGTTTCAATTGATTCAGGGCTTCGCCGCCATGAGCCGCTATGACCACCTCGCAGCCCAATTTGCTGAGCATGCCCTTGGCCACCAGTTGGTTGACCGGGTTGTCTTCGACCAAAAGAATGCGCGCCCGATGCTCGACCGGTGCTCGGCTGACGAGAACGCTTGGGTGCTCCTCGTCCTCTTTCTGGAGCAAATGCTGCAAGGTTTCATAAAGCGTGTGCCGGGACAGTGGCCGGGCCTTTTGCAGCAAAGGGGCGAGCGCGTTGACTTGATCGCCGGGCATAAAGTTGCCATAGGCGGTGACCAGCAAAATAGGTGCGTTGATAGCCGGTCGCAGTCCAAACAGGCATTCCGGGCAGTCAGTAATCAGCAGATGAGGCTCAACACCTGCCAAGGATTGGTCCAGGGAGTAGCGTTGATATTCCAGGCCCCACAGTGGCAGGTAGCTGTTGAGTAACTCACTCAGGCCGCTGCTGGCGGCACTCACCGCCACCACTCGCCCCGACAGCGGCTTGTAGATGATCGCAGGCGTATGGCTGGGCAAGGGCAGCTCGGCGCAAAATTGGCTGCCGAATCCGATTTCCGAGCTGATGGTCAGGCGCCCTTGCATGGCTTCGCACAGGCTGCGGGTCAATGCCAGCCCCAGGCCGGTGCCGCCAAACTGCCGAGTAATCCCGGCTCCGGCCTGGGTGAAAGGCCTGAATATGCGCGCCTGGGCTTCCTGTGCGATTCCAATGCCGGTGTCACACACTTCAATGTGCACCTGATTGTTGTGCATGCTCAGGCGCACATCGACGCGTCCAAAGCGGGTGAATTTCAGGGCGTTGGACAGCAGGTTGCTGACAATCTGGCGCACGCGAGTCGGGTCGCCCAGCACCAGCGCCGGGAAGCTCGGGTGGATCAGGCATGTCAGTTCTACGCTTGGGGCGGCATTTTGCGAGAGCAGCTTGGCCGTGTCTTCAATCAAGGTGCCAAGATCGAAGGCGATATGTTCCAGCTCTAATTGCCCGGCATCGAATTTTGACAGGTCGAGAATGTCATTGAGCAACTCGACCAATACCTTGCCCGAGTCATGGGCAATCGACAGTTGCTGGTGCTGTTCGGCGTTCAGCGGGCTGTCCAGACACAGTGCGAGCATGCCCAGCAGACCGTTCAGCGGCGTGCGTATTTCATGGCTCATGTTGGCCAGAAAGGCGGCCCGGGCCTGGGCCATTTCCAGGGCCGTGCTGCGAGCAGCTTTGAGTTCATCGTTGGATTGGCTAAGCCGGGTGTTGATCGCTTCAAGCTCTTGCGTGCGAGCCGAGACAATGTTTTCCAACTGAGCCAAATACTCGGTCAGGCGATTTTCCGCCGCGCGCCGTTGTTCGATTTCGCGGGTCATGGCCTCAAACTGCTGATTGGCGGCGTTGACCAGCACACCAATTTCGTCATCTTCATGCCCGGGCGGGCAGTGGATGCGCGATGGGTTCGGGTCGCCGGGCTTGCTGAGGCTGAGCTCACGGATGACCCGCACCAGTGGGCGGGTCAGCATCACGTAAAACAGCCCCAGCAGAATGAACGTCAGGAGAAAACTGCGGACAAAACCGCTAAGCAGCGTGACTTCGGCACGTTGCAGGAATCGAGCCCCAAAGGGATAGGTGTCCACTTCAAGGTGCAATTCGCCCACGCTTTGTTCGGGCAGGTGATTGAAGTAGAGCCGGTCGTCGAAGGTTCGCGTTTCGCCAAACAGAAAGTCACTCAATGCACGATAGCGTCCGCCTTCAGGCGAGTCTCGAACAAAGGCCAAGGTGTTTTTATCGTTGTCGCTGATTTGCGCGCCGGTGATGGCGGGCGAGCTCAGCAGGCCCATCACCAGTTCTTGTGCGAGTTCTGAGTCGAGGTTGTAGGCAATACGCGATGCCGGGTTGTGACTGATATCCAGCAGGGATTGGATTTCCCGATTGATGGCGGCGTTTTCACTGGCATAATCGATGCCGATTTGAAGCAGGCTGAGCACCGTCCCCAGAGCAAAACCGACCAACACTGTCAGTCTTGCTTGCTTGAAAGACAGACGATGGTTGAATTTTATGTCCATTAGGTACTGCACCTGTTTCCATTCCCTTACGGCGGGCAAGAATAGTCGATGTCTGGGGTAACTTGCTGGCACACGTTCAGTTTTTTCAAATAGCCCGCATGAATCACAGCATGGGCGGGCGCTTAGCATACGTCGTGTCCATGTGCTGTAGCCGCGTATCAGACTGAGGAGATGATGTGGATTCTAAACTGAGTGCTTTCCTGGAGCGGGCCGAATCGGTGCTTGCGCGCCTCGAACCCTTGTTGCCAGCGCCTCGCGAGGCGGTAGAGTGGGACAGTTGCCTGGCCGCTCGTTGGCAACGTGAAGGTCGTTCGGGTTACCTGCTGGCGTTGGACGTCAGTCTTGAGATGCGCCTGACTGACCTGATTGGCGTCGATAACCAGCGCGATCAGCTGGGACGCAACACCAAGCAGTTTCTCGACGGTCTGCCCGCTAACCATGCCTTGCTGTGGGGCTCGCGTGGCACCGGCAAGTCTTCCCTGATTCGTGCATTGCTCGCCGAGTATGCGGGCGCAGGTCTGCGGCTGATTGAAATCGAACGTGACCATTTGGCGGATCTGCCACGTGTGGTCGAGCAACTGCAAGGTTTGCCTCAGCGTTTTGTGCTGTTTTGCGATGACTTGTCATTTGAAGCGGGCGAGGGCGATTACCGGGTGCTGAAAAGTGTGCTCGACGGCTCGCTGGAGCAAGCGCCGGATAACGTCTTGCTCTACGCCACCTCGAACCGTCGGCACCTGGTGCCGGAAAAAGAAAGCGATAACGAGCACTGGAAGAACGTCGATGGCGAGCTTCATCCCAGTGAGGCCGTTGAAGACAAGATTGCCTTGTCCGACCGCTTCGGGCTCTGGCTGTCGTTTTACCCTTTTACTCAGGAACACTTCCTGAACGTGGTTGAACACTGGATCAACGTACTGGCCCGCAAGGCCGGTTTGCAGTGGCAACGTGATGAGGCGCTGGATATTTTGGCCGTGCGCTGGGCAACCGGACGCGGCAATCGTAATGGCCGCTGCGCGTATCAGTTCGCGCGCTACTGGGTTGGATTGAAATTGTTGGAGCAAACGAATGATTGATTTAAATGCCACGGGCGCAGGCCTGGACGGTTACACCCTGCTGCAAGCGCAACTGGAGTCTTTGCTGGCGGATGAGCGAGACTTTATCGCCAACGCGGCGCAGTTTTCGGCGTTTTTGTTCAGTCAGCTCGATGACTTGAACTGGGCGGGGTTCTACCTCAATCGCAACGAGGAACTGGTGCTGGGGCCGTTTCAGGGCCAGATCGCCTGTGTGCGCATTCCTTTTGGGCGGGGTGTATGCGGGGCTGCGGCGGCCAGCAGGCAGACCCAGCGAGTTGAAGATGTGCACGCCTTCCCAGGGCACATTGCCTGCGACAGCGCCTCCAACAGTGAGTTGGTGGTGCCCTTGATCAAGGACGGGCGCCTGATCGGTGTGTTGGACCTGGACAGCCCGAGCATCGGCAGATTTACCGAGCAAGACCAGCAGGGGGTTGAAGCGCTGGCGGCGATTTTCCTGCGCTTGAGCGAGTGCTGATCACGGTTTGGCTCAGTCAACCCCGGCCTTGACCAGCAGCGCGTCGATGTTGACCGTGTCGATTTGCTGCGGTTCAAGGTACTGCCGGGCATATTGCATAAAGATGTGCTCGCGCACAAACAGCTCAAACAGCGACGGGTCAATGTGCCCGTCATGGCACATGCCCGCCATGATGTTCAGTGCCTCATTCAAGGTTTTGCCCCGTTTGTAGGGGCGGTCCGAGGCGGTCAGGGCTTCGAAAATATCGGCAATCGCCATCATCCGCGCCGCGAGGCTCATGTCTTCTCGGCGCAGACGTTTTGGATAACCCTTGCCATCCATTCGCTCGTGATGCCCGCCCGCTATTTCGGCAATATTGCCCAGGTAGCTGGGGAAGGGCAGGCGGCTGAGCATCAGAATGGTTTGCACAATGTGGTTGTTGATGATGTAGCGCTCTTCCGAGGTCAAGGTGCCGCGGGTGATGCTCAGGTTGTACAACTCGCCGCGATTGAACTTGTACTGCGGGACATCCAGTTTGAAACCCCATGGGTTGTCACTGTCGATCAGTTCGGATTCTTCGCGTATGAACAAATGTTCGGGCTTATCCGCCAGCAATGATTCGGTGACGGGAAGGCTTTGGGCTTCACGCCTGGCCTGACGGGCGTTCTCTTCCCACGACACGCCCAACCGATCATCCAGGGTACGGGTCCAGGTTTGCCCGGCGATGTGTTTCAAGCGCTCCAGATCCGCCTCTGCCATCGCTTCACCGCCGACATTACTGCGCGCCACAAAGGCAAAATCGTCATCCAGCGCCGCCAGGCGGGCGTCACGCTGATCAGCCAGTGCTTGATCGCTGCCACCTTGGGCAAGGGCTTGCCAGTAGCTGATCCAGGCGTCGCGTTTGAGCACCTCAAATCGCGTGCGAATTTCGTGAATGCGGTCGTAGATGGTTTCAAGTTTGGTGGCCTTATCGACCACATACTCAGGCGTCGTGACTTTGCCGCAATCG
The DNA here is from genome assembly GCF_044762555.1 of Pseudomonas sp. NPDC096917. Lineage (NCBI taxonomy): Bacteria > Pseudomonadati > Pseudomonadota > Gammaproteobacteria > Pseudomonadales > Pseudomonadaceae > Pseudomonas > Pseudomonas sp. NPDC096917. The sequence goes on from NZ_JBIWEO010000015.1 coordinate 64,281, forward strand.
TGCAGCCAGGCGGCTATGTGCAGGGCTTCCCACTCTTCATCCGTTGGGTTGTACAGCGCAAAATTCGGGTCCTGGCTCTGCTCTGCAGCCTTGGCCAGCATAAAGGTCAACTCGGGAACCCGCTGACAGTGGCCGCCGGTGTAAGGACTTTTGGCGTCGATGGCCCCGGCCAGCAGTTGAATAAAGGCTTTGAGCAGTTGCTTTTGGCGCTCTTGCAGGCGCTGACTTTCAATCGACACAGCCGCTGCACCCGAAACGGCTTTGATAAATGCAATGCGTTCTGCGCTCAGCGGCTCCTCATTGCTGCTGGTGTCGCTGTTGTTGAGGATCAGCGCGAGCACGCCGACGGTTTCGCTGTGGCGGTTATGCAGCCGGATGCCAATGACATGAATGCTTTGGCTGTCGAGCGCCTGCATCACGGGCAGCAAGTTCCCCGCCTGCTCGAGGCCAAGCGCACACACCACGCTGTCCTGGCCTGCACTCAGCGTGCGCAGCCATGTCGGGGTCTGATCGTCCTGCGGATTGATCGTGCTATGGCCCAGAATGTCCAGATTTTGCGCTTTGCCATCAATGATCAGGCCTTTGAGTTCCAGGTCGGTGTTGTCGTTTTCCGTGAGATAGATCAACCCCGCCTGCGCTTGTCCGATCTTGATCATTTCAACCAGCACCGATTGCAGCAAGGGCTCAAACCGGGTATGTGCCGAGAGGCTGGCGGTAATTTCAAAGAAGCTCGCGAGGGTTTCTTTCATTCGCCGCATCGACGCGGCCAACTGGTCGATTTCAAGCACCGGTGATTGTTGCTGGATCGGGTATTTGAAGTCGAAACGACGAATCGCGTTGGCCTCTTGCACCAGCCCTTTCAAGGGTTTGACCAGCAGTCGAGAGGTCAACCAACCCAATGGCAAGCACAGCAGTAACACCGCCAGAGCCACCAAAGTACCTTCCCAGCGCAGGCGATAAGCATCTGCCAACAACTCGTCCTCGGGTACCATCAAGGCCAATTGCAGGCCGTTGGAGCCGCCATCGTCCACCTTGGTCAATGAGACGATCCACTGGCGCTGTCCGTCATCAAGGCGTTGGTTGGCGTCTTCCCCTTGCTTGATCAGCAGATTGAGGGCCGGACTGAGTGATGTGACCTTGGCCAGTTGTGTGGAGCCAGGCCCAGAGAGTAGTTTGCTGGCGTCCGGGTACGCCACCACTTGCCCGTCGTTATCAAACAGTACGATTTGTGTGCTGGGCGTAATCAAGTGTTTGGCGAGGGTGCTGGACAGCTCTGACAGGGTCAGGTCTGCGCCCATTATGGTCTTCGCTGAACCACGTTTGGACAGTGTTGTACCGATTTCATGAGTGGAGAAAAACACGTAAGGGCTGGTGGTGGACTGGTTGATGCTGCTGCGGCTTGGGATAAACCAGCTGCGATCACGCGGGTCATAGGTTTCATGCGGGTTACTGAGCTGTGACAGCAAAGTCAGGGTCTCATCAAAAAACAGCCTTTGCGACACGCCACCTTCGGTTTGGCCTGAGCGCTGAACGGACCAGACTTCATAAGCGGCTTGCGGCGGGGCGTTTTGACGCGCCCTGCTGGCCTCATTGCGTAAAGGCCTGACTTGGAAAAAATTGCCCTGGTTATCCGCCAGGTACAGCGATGAGAGCGCGGGGGCGTCATTGAGTGCTTGCACAAAGGGTTGCAGCAGCTCGAGGCGGGACTCGAACCGGTCTGTCGGCACGGTTGGATGAAGCGCCAGCAAATTTAAAGTGTTTCGAATCGGCTGATAGGTGTTTAGCAGGTCTAACTGCACATCCTGTTCGATCTGTTTGAACAGCTTCTGGCTGCTGTCAAGGATGATGCGGGTGTTTTGCATATAGTTGAAAACACCCAGAGCTACGCCCATCAGCACCAGCAATAAAGTGAACACCACACTGATGTGTATGTGCAGAGGGAACCGACGCTTACTGGCGGGCATGTTCAAAGGCATGGGAGATCTCTGCAAGTGTCAGGATACCGATGCGTTCAAGCATAGTAAGTCGTGGCCAATTTGCCCTTAAATTGGCCCTGCGGTAGAGGGCACGATTCAGGTGCCCTCGGTCAGTCGGGCCAGTTCACGCAGTAATGCGCGTTCAAGCGTGTGCATGGCTTGCTGTACCTTATTGCTGCGGGCCAGGAGTGTCGTCAACTCCGCCTGTTCGAGCGCCTCACAGTGATTGATCAGATCGTGAGCGCCGACAATTCTGGCTGCGCCTTTTATTCGGTGAGCAATGCTCTGAAAAGGTTCCAGCCCATCCTTGAGGCTCAGCTCAAGGAGCGTCTTGAGGTCCAGTCGATTACTGCGCACCAGCTCTTCAAGCAACTGCTTTAAGTGCGAGTCATTTTTGCCGGCAAGTGAGTAGATTATTTCAACATTGAGCACGTCTGCTGTGCAGGGGGCGGGATCCAGTGCGCTCAGGCGCTGGCTCAGCAGGATCAGGCTGATCGGTTTAAACAGGCAGTCGTCCATGCCGGCCAGCTTGCACCGCTGGCGCTCTTCAGGTTGCGCATTGGCTGTAAACCCCAGAATGGTGCAGGGCGCGCGGTCGCAGTCTTGCTCGAGCTGGCGAATAGTGCGCGTCAAGTCATAACCGTTCATGATCGGCATGTTGCAGTCTGCAATCACCAGGTCGAACACCTCTTGCTTCCACAGTTCCAGCCCTGCTGCTCCATTGTGAGCGGTGGTGAAACGATGCCCCAGGAAGCCCAGTTGCTGGCACATCAACAAACGATTGGCCGGATGATCATCCACCACCAGTACGTTCAACTGACGAGTGGCGGGGGTTATGACGGGCTCTTGGGTGACGGCTGCGAGGCAAGACGCCAAGGCCGACACCTTAAGCCTGATTTGAACCTGGGTGCCGACATTGGGCTGGCTGCTCAGCTTGAGCGTACCGCCCATCATTTCGCATAGGCTGCGGCAGATCACCAGGCCGAGGCCTGCGCCGCTGAGGGCCAGTTGCCCGCTGTTTTCGGCCTGAGAGAAGGGTTCAAACAATCGCGCCTGATCGAGTTCGCTGATGCCGATGCCGGTGTCCGTCACGCTTAACTGCAGCTCCACCTGCTCCGGTGTCTCGGCAGGCAGCATATTGAGTTGCAGCGTGACCTGGCCGCGCTCGGTGAACTTGATCGCGTTGCTCACCAGATTGGTCAGGATCTGTTTGAAGCGAAGAGGATCGATCAGTACGTCGGGCTCACTGTCCAGCGGGTTGAATATCAGCGAGAGGCTAAGGCTCTTTTGTCGTGCCAGGCCATCGAAGACCCGAACCACCGAATGGGTCAGTTCACGCAGATTGACGCGCTCCGGGCAGAGGTTAAGGCGCCCGGACTCAATCCGGGCGATGTCGAGAATGTCCCCGATCAGTTCCAGCAAATCTTTGGCCGAGTTGTAGGCGACTTCGATCGAAGGGCGGTCAAAATGACCGCTATCGGCACGTTTCAGGCTCAGTTCAAGCATGCCGATGACCGCGTTCATCGGTGTGCGGATCTCATGGCTCATGGTTGCCAGAAAGGTGCTTTTGGCCCGGTTGGCGTCATCAGCCTGCTCTTTGGCGGCGCGCAGTTCATCCATCAGTTGGCGTCGGTCGCTGATATCGATCCAGCCGCCGATTATGCCCTGTACTTCACCCAGCGAGTCCCGGTAAGGCAGGACCCAGTGGTAGATGGTTTGGGTCTTGCCGCCGATCTGCAGCGGGCGATCAACGATAAGCGGGGTCCCTTCACGCATGACCCTCAAGTAGTCAGCCTGATAGTCATGCGCTTCATAGGCATTGCTGAGGAGGCTTTGGGTCTGCATCACGTCTTTGCCGATGACGTCTTCGCGCTTGGCTGAAAAGGCGTTCAGGTAGCTGTCGTTGCAGGTTTGCAGAATGCAGGCGCGGTCACGCACGTAAATCGGATGCGGCGTGCCATTGACCAGCGCACGCATGAACTCAAACTGATCGCTGAGGGCGCGTTCAGCCTTTTTTCGCTGGTTGATCTGGCGCCGCATGTAGGCATTCCAGACCAGTGACAGCAGCAGCAACAGGCTGGTGCCAATAATGATCTGGTAAATCAGGCGATGGTAATTGCGCCAATAACTGTCAGAGGCCGGAACATAACCGCGCCAGCGGCTGTTGATGATCCCCAGTTCATCGGGGGCAATGCTCAGCAGTGCCTTGTTGAGGATAGCGGCGAGTTCGGGGGCATCGCGGGCGGTGGCGAGAGAAAACGTCGCGGGTTGAGTGCCCAATGTGGCGCTGATCTGCAATCGGTCTTGAAACAATTGCGAGGCGAGCAGGTAGTTGGCAATCACCAGCGTATTGACCGCACCTTCTGCTTTGCCTTCGGCCAGCAATTGCGTGGCTTGATAAATATCGTCCGTCTCGACCAGTGTGATCCGCGGGTGTTCTGTGCGCAGGTATTCGGTCAAGGGGTTGCCCTGGGTCAAGGCCAGGCGTTTACCGGCCAGTTGGTCGAGGCTGGTGGGTTGCTCAGCGCCTTTGGCCGTGAGCAAGACAAAAGAGTTTTCGAGATAAGGTCGGCTGAAGGTCAGGGCGCTTTCTCGCGAGGCAGACGGGCTGATGGCCGAGATAATGTCGGTATCGTGGCGCTGGATCATCTGAATCATGGTGTTGAGGCTGCGCTCGCGCTGAATCTTGAAGCGCAGTCCGGTACGCAGGCGAATAACTTCCAGCAGATCAGCGGTAATGCCCCTGAAATTGCCTTCGGTATCAAAAAAGGTCAGCGGTGCCAGTGTTTCATTGACCACCACGTTGACTACCGGGTGTTTGATCAGCCAGCTCTGCTCACGCTCAGTGAGCTGAAGTTTCTGGTCGGTCAGCAACAGATCACTGCCTGCGTTCCAGCGCTTGGCAATGCTTTCTCGTTCGCTGTTGGGTACAGCGCGCAGAGTGGCGTTGATAATGTCGAGCAGTTGCGGGTTGTCGCGGCGTACAGCAAAGCTGAAACCATAAGCTTCATGCTTGCCAAAATTAGCCATCTTGATGTTTGTCAGGTAGCCCTTGTTGATCATGTAATGGGTGGAGATGGTGTCCCCCAAAAAAACATCCGCCTCATCGAACGCCACCGAATTGATTGCGTTTTGATAAGACGGGTAGGACTGGATGATGGCTTTGGGGTAAAGCGCCTTGACCTCTTCCAGTGGCAAGTAGTGGTAAACCATGCTCAGGCGCAGGCCTTCCAGACCTTGAGAGAGAGAGCGGGTCTCCCCCTCTCGGGTGACCAATACCGGTTGGTCGATAGCGTAGGGCGTTGAAAGCAGCAGGTTTGAGTGGGCGGCTTCAAACCCATTGGACGTGCCGAGCAAGTCGATGCTGCCGTCTTCAAGTGCCTTGATGGCGGCGTCTCGAGTAGGGAAGCGTTGAACCTTGATCGACACGTTCAGGGCTTTGGCCAGGATGCCGACGTAATCAGCGGTGAAACCTTCGTAGTCTTGACCGCTGACGGTCATGTCAAAGGGCGGATAGTCCGGACTGGATGTACCGACCCGCAGTTCGCGCTTTTCTTGTAGCCAGTAACGCTGTTGTTTGTCCAGCGGGACTTCCATGTGATAGGTGCCCGAGCGGCTGAGTAAGGCAAAGTTTTCAGTCCGGGGTAACTCGGCGAACACGGGTGTACACAGGATTAATCCTGCGAGTAAAGAGAGGTAATGATTTAACCGCGTGGGCATCCTGTTTCTCACACTAAGGCGTTGCGTTTTGCCAGTTCGATAAGGTCGACCAGGGAATTGGCTTTCAGTTTTTGCATGAGCCGCTTTTTATAAGTGCTCACGGTTTTATTACTAAGAAACATGCCGGTGGCTATTTCCTTGTTAGTTTTCCCTTGTGCAAACAGCTTCAGGACCATGAGTTCCCGGTCGTTGACTGATTTAAATAACTCGAGTTCCGAAGAGTTTTCATCGCCCGGTTTTTCAGGAGTCAATGCTTGACTGGGGAAGTAATTGTAGCCAGAAAATACAGCTTTTATTGCGCTGACAAGTTCGTTTAGTTCTTCTTGTTTGCACACATATCCGGCCGCGCCCGACTGCATGCAGCGCATGGCAAAAAGGGCCGGTGACTGGGCCGTCAGGACCAGGGTTTTTAGGGTTGAATTCATTGCGTTAAAACGTGCTAACACTTCCAGGCCGTCGAGTTTCGGAATGCTGATATCGAGAATAATCAGATCTGGGACACATTCGCGGATCATTTGCATCGCATCTACGCCATTGTCGGTTTCGCCGACTATTTCATAACCCTCATGTTCTAACAACATGCGAATAGCCAGGCGGATTACCGGATGGTCGTCGACAATAAAAATCGTGTTCATATTAAATTCCCTTAAAGAGCTGCATGGAAAGCGCGCACCTTAGCTCAGATGTATGAGCGGGAACACGAAGGGGGCAGCCTACAAACGTAGTATGGGAATATTCCTACGTTAAATAAGGCGTGAACTCACGATTTGTTAGAGGGGAAGAGGCTATTTAATATCGTGCTGAATCGTTTGTTTGGTGCTGGGTTGCAAGTGGTTTTATGTGTCCCTGGCTATATTAGGAATATTCCTACGAGTTGTTTTATTTTTGCTTCGGGTTATTTACATCAAGAAATAAGTATATGAGCACCCTGGCTGTATGTTTGGGTAAAGATGCCGAGGGTTAAAACAGCAGGGTTAATCGCCAGCGATTTTGCGCTACGCCCACCCCTGTTTCCAAGGGTGGGCACACTTCAGACGGGACTGGAGCGACCGGTCATTTCTCTGGCCATCTGCGTGGCATAGCTGTCGGTCATGCCTGCAATAAAGTCGATGATGCGCATAAACGAGCGATGCAGTGACCAATCAGCAGCAGGGGCGTTATTGCCCAGCAAATCAAGAATACGTCGATTCTTGAACGACAGGGGCTTCTGACCATGTTGCTCCAGAGCTGCGCCGCAAAAGGCATTTAGCAGGATTTCCAGCGTGGTGTAGGCGCCAATCTCATGCAGGGTTTTGCGTTTGTCCTGGAAGATTTTCTTGCGCGCCATGTCTTTGGCATCCAGCACGCAGCGCTTGGCCGTGCCATGCATGTGTTCGACCAGGTCTCCCGGCAGGGTGCCGGCCAGCAGCGCGTCTTGCTGCTCGACAAAGGCGCGGGCTGCGGCGTTGGTCAGGTGTTCAATGGCCTTGCCCCGCAGAATTGCCAGCTTGCGTCGTTGGGAATCCTGGGGGCCGAGTTGGCGATAGGTCTCAGGCAGGTCTTCGCCCACCAGATTCAGCAGCAGGGACTCGACCTCGACGTACTGCAGCAGGTCCATTTCCAGGCCGTCTTCAAGGTCGATCAGCGCGTAGCAGATGTCATCAGCCGCTTCCATCAGGTACACCAGAGGGTGGCGTGCCCAGCGCTGGTCTTCTATCTGTGGCAGGCCCAGTTTGTGGGCAATGTTTTCCAGCAGATGAAGTTCGCTTTGATAACACCCGAACTTATGCTTTTTGTACCCCAGAGAGTCAGCATGGCGCGCAGTCCACGGGTACTTGAGAAAAGTGCCCAGCGTGGCGTGGGTCAGGCGTGTGCCACCATCGAACTGATGATATTCAAGTTGGGTGAGTACCCTGAAACCTTGTGCGTTGCCTTCAAAACTCAAGAAGTCGTTACGCTCGGCTTCACTCATGTCATCTAGCCAGCCCTTGCCAGCGGCCTGCTGGAACCAGTTGCGGATGGCGTCCTCGCCGGAGTGGCCAAAGGGCGGGTTGCCGATGTCGTGGGCCAGGCAAGCAGATTGCACCACCATCCCCAGATCAGCGGGGTCGCACCATTCGGGCAAGGTGCTGCGTATGGTTTCACCGACTCGCATGCCCAGTGAGCGGCCTACGCAACTGACTTCAAGCGAGTGGGTGAGTCGAGTATGGATATGGTCGTTACTGTTGACCGGGTGCACCTGGGTTTTACGTCCCAGACGGCGAAAGGCGCCAGAAAAAATAATCCGGTCGTGATCTTTGTGAAAAGGACTGCGCCCGAGTTCTTCGGTGCCGTGGTGAGGTTTTCCAAGACGTTCGCGGTTAAGCAGGGTTTGCCAATCCAAGGCGCAGTGCTCCGTCAATGACTGATGAGCCAGCTTCGCGCTTCACGCTGCATGGCGCAAGGTGCACAGGGTTTCAAATGGGGCCTGAGGATGTCTACAAACCGTGAATGCGGCTGAACGTGTAGTCGCTGTTGCAGGCTGCGATAAGGACCGCAGGTGCTTCAAGGTAACGGGTGGCTCCGCAACCCTTCGCAGCCTTCGTCAGCGACCACTGCCGTTTTTTGGCTCAAGGCTTGCGCGATGAACCCTGGATAACCAGTTTGATCAGCGGCAACAGGCTGGTGGTGAGCCCGATTAAGCGGGGCATGCCTCCAGCCCCTTTGCTTTTAGCGCCCTTGCCGGTCAGAAAACCGAGCAGGGTGACAAGCCCGACGCCCCACAGGGGCCCGTGCTTGATTCCCAGGTTTTCTTGCCAGTTGGTGGTCATGCCGCGCATTTTTTGCAGCGGCTCCATAAGCTGTTGGGTTTCATGACGAATCTCCTGGCGATGCATTTCCATGCGCAGGCGAATCAACATTTTGCGCATTTCGCGGCGCGAGGGGTTGTGCGGCATTTCAGGCAGGCTCATGGCATCAAACGCTCGCGGTCTTTGGCCAGCTCTTCGAGCGTGGCGTTGAAAGGAGAGGACTCATCGAACACCGCCGCTTTAAGGCGCAAGCCGCAGAACACCGCTGCCAGTGCATAAAACACGCAGAGCCCGATAATGCCGGCCAGGCGGTAACTGTCCCACAGCACAATCAATATCAGCGCCGACAGGCCGATCAGCAGCAACAGCCCGAATACCAGTGCCAGCCCGGCAAACAACAACAGGCTGACCGTGCGCGCTTTTTGTTCTTGCAGTTCTATGCCCAGCAACTCGACGTGGCTGTGCAGCAGGCCCAGAAACGCGGCACCCAGGCGCCGCGGTGAGGAACGGGAGCCGGATTCTTCGTTACTCATATCAGCGCCGGGTAGCCAACAGGCCAATCAAAAAGCCGATCCCGGCGGCAATGCCGACTGACTGCCACGGGTTTGCCTGAACATAATCTTCAGTGGCGGCGACGGCGGCTTCACCACGCTCTTGCAACGACTCTTTGGTCTGTTCCAGAGACTCGCGGGCATTGAGCAGGCTCAGCTTGATCTGTGCACGCAATTCGTCTGCCTGTTCGCCAGCCAACGAAGCACTGTGTTCCAGCAGGCGTTCAGTGTCGTTGACCAAGGTCTGTAAATCGGCCTTGAGGATTTCTTGAGCATTCTTTGCTGTTTTGCGGGCCATGGTTAACTCCGTGTGTGGCTTCTTGATGGTTCGAGTGTAGGCATTCGCTGAAGGTTCACTGCAAATCTTCACTTCAGGCAACGACTCTGAGCAGTCAATGCCCTGAAACGCAGAGCCTAGACCGTTTAGACCCGAAGACGCGTGAAACCTTACCTTAAATTATTCGCCTTCGCGGGTAAAACCTGGTCCGTCACGCGAGTCAGGGGTTTCAAAGCAGCCTTCGAGCAAGTGGTAGCGATTATGGCGAACCTCATCCACGCGCTGGCGCACGGTTTTTTCAGGCAGTCCGAGCAATATCAGCGCATGCGAAGCCAGCATCAAGCTGGACTCCAGCAATTCGGGCACCACTTCGGTGGCCCCGGCCGCTTTGAGTTCGACGAGTTTGCTGTCATCGCGGGTTCTGACCAGTACCGGCACATCGAGGGTAATCAGCCGGGCCTCTTTAAGCACACTCATTGCAATATCGCTGTTGTCCACCGCGATCACCAGCAGGCGTGCACGGTCCAAGCCTACAGCCCGGAGTAAATCACCCCGTCGGGCGTCACCGTAATGCACCGAATTTTCGGTTTTGGTGGCCTCTTGAATCCGGTCCGGATCGTAGTCCAGAGCGATGAATTCCTGGTTTTCGCGGCGTAGAAAGCGCCCGATGGACTGACCGACGCGGCCGTAGCCACAGATCACGACATGCCCCTGCAACTCGGCACTTTGCGCGGCGATTTCTTCCAGCTCGGCTTCTTCATTCGACTTGCGGTGCAGGCTGGCAGCGATTTGTGGTGCGGCGCGCAGCAGCAAGGGGGTGAGCAGCATCGAACAGAAGGTGGCCGCGAGCAAATAAGGCGCGTCTTCAGACGGGATCAGCGCATTGAGTTGCATTTGTGCCATCAGTGCAAAGCAGAACTCACCGCCTTGAGCCAGCGCCAGGCCGCTTCGCCATGCCGTTTCTGCGTCGCTGCCGCGCAGTTTGACCAGAGTCGCTACCACGCACCCCTTGATCAGCATCAGGGTCAGCGTGAGGCCCAGAATCAGGAAGCCGTGGTGCAGAAATAATTGCAGGTCGATGAGCATGCCAATGCTGACGAAAAACAGCCCCAGCAGAATGTCGCGAAAGGGCCGGATGTCGGCTTCAATCTGATGCCGGTAATGGCTCTCGCCCAGTAGCATACCGGCGAGGAACGCGCCCAGCGCGGGCGACAGGCCCAATAAATGGGTGAGCCATGCTGTGACCAGCACAATCACCAGGGCCAGCAACACAAACAGCTCGGCAGAACGCGAGGCCGCCACTTCATGGAACAGACGCGGCAGCAGTAGGCGGCTGGTGATGAGCAGGCCGACAAACAAAATCACGGTTTTGCCCAAGGTCGTCGGCAAGGCCCAATACCAGGCTTGGTCGCTGCTGCCTGCAAACACCGGCACCAGCGTCAGCAGCAATACCGCTACGACGTCTTGAAACAGCAACACGCCAATAGCGTTTTGGCCATGACGACTAAAGATTTCCCCGAGGCTGGTCAGCTCTTTGCTGACGATGGCCGTGGACGACAAGGCAAGGCCGGCACCGAGCAGGAGCGCGCTGTTGGTGCTCATCCCAAACGCATACAGCAGCCCGCCCAGCACCACTGTCGTGCCTAAGACCTGCAAACTGCCGAGGCCAAACACCACGCGCCGCAGCTTGAGCATCTTGGGCAGCGAGAATTCCAGGCCCAGCGAAAACAGCAAAAACACCACCCCCAACTCGCCGAGGTCCGGCAGGTCCGGGCTGTCATTGACCCAGTTCAGCGCGGTCGGGCCAATGAACAGGCCCACACACAAATAACCCAGTACTGGCGGCAGTTGCAGGCGTCGAAACAGGGCAATGACCACCAGTGACGAGGCAAGGATGATTAACAAATTGGCAAACACGAAAGTCTTCCTTGTCGGTTCGAATAAAAAAGCCGCGAGCATCCGGCAAATGGGCGGATGGGGCGCTGATGCAGGTCAGCCAGGCCGGTATTCATCAGATTAAATCGCAGGATGCTGAGCAAGCGTAGTCGCAAGCAGTACGGTAGGGCGACTCTATTGTTTAGCACCTTGGTTGGGTGGTGCGCGCAAACGGGTCGACGTGTTCGGGCAAGGCTCCTAAAATGAATGCCTATTTTATATAAGGTCATTATTGATGCCTCCCGAATGTCAGTTGTTCGGCACCTTGGGTTGCCATTTATGTGAATTGGCCGAAGACGTCGTGATGCCTTTGGTCCTCGACTGCGGGTTGATGGTTGAGCTGGTCGACATCGCGGACAGCGAGCAGACCCTTGAAGCCTATGGCTTGCGTATTCCGGTGTTGCGTCGTGGCGATACGGGCCAGGAGCTGGATTGGCCATTTGATACTGAGCAGGTGGCCAATTTTCTGCTGTAGACCTCGACGCTCGGTGCGCGATAATCGCGGGCTGCATTTCCTGTTCAGAGTTTTTTATGTCGACCGAGCTGTTTAACGCCGCCGAGCATCAAGCCAGCACTTTGTATCTGCCGCCGGGCGCCTGGCTCACAGTGCTCGATTGTTTGTGCGGACACTTTCGGGCCATCAGCCGTGAGCAATGGCTTGACCGAATTGCCCGGGGCCGTGTGCTGGACGCCCACGGGGCGCCGATCAGCCCACAACTGGCTTACAAAGAAGGCCTGCGCATTCACTATTTTCGTGAAGTGCCCAACGAGACACCCATTGCGGCGCAAGAAACCATCCTGTATGCCGACGAGCATCTGGTGGTGGCGGACAAACCGCATTTTCTACCCGTGACCCCGGCGGGTGAATACGTTGAACAGACGCTGCTGCGTCGTCTCATCCGTACGCTGGATAACCCGCATCTGGTGCCGCTGCACCGTATCGACCGGCATACCGCTGGTCTGGTGTTGTTTTCGGCCAATCCGGCCAGTCGTTCGGCTTATCAGTCTTTATTTCCCACGCGCAAGATCGAAAAGCGTTACGAAGCCATTGCCCGCGCCTTGCCTGAACTTGAGTTGCCGCGCGTGCATGAAAGCCGTTTGGTGGAGGGCGAGCCGTTTTTCCGCATGCAGGAAGGGCCGGGCGTCAGTAATACGCAAACCCGTATCGAGGTCTGTGAGAAAAAGGGTGATTTATGGCGTTATGCGCTGTACCCGGTAACGGGTAAAAAGCATCAACTACGGGTGCACATGGCGGCGCTGGGGGCAGGGATTTGCAATGACCCGTTCTATCCGCAGGTGATCAAGGACGCGGTTGATGATTACGCCAAACCGCTGAAATTGCTGGCGCAGGGTTTGCGCTTTGCAGACCCGCTGACGGGTGAAGAGCGTTTCTTCGAGAGCCGGATTCATCTGGATTGGTAGTGGTTGTGCCTTCATGCCTTAAATAGCCAGCAGTGAGCCTGACTTGCGATGCAGCGCCAGTGGCTTGGGTGGTTCGGTGATATACCGCGTTAATCGAGTGTCTGTAAAAAACAAAACCCGCACGAGGCGGGTTTTGTTTTGAGTACGCAAGCGCCAGGGCTTACAGCTCTTTAACGGTACGAACCTGATCCTTGTTGATGCGGGTGGTTTTACCGTCCAATTGCTTGAACTGGTAGAAACCCGAGTCTTCATCGTATTTAGGGGCATCGACTGTCTGGATTTCGCGGCCGTCGTTCAGCGTGATCACGGATGGCGAAGCACAGCCAGCAAGGGCGGCCAGGCCAGCAGTGAGCATAAGAGCGGCGAGAGTCCGATGAGTCATTGTTTATCTCCAACAAATAAAAGTGCTGATAGTAATCACTGTCCTTGAGACGTATACATCGTCAGCAAGTTCCTTGGCTAGTCTCACAAGGGCAGCGTGGGCTGTTATTTAAGAAAGTGCGCGGTGTTGAAGTTACTCAGGCGTGGATCATGTTCGCTGCATTGCAACGCTCGCGTATTGAGCTGGAGCATGATTTTGCGCGGGCTGCGTTCGCCCGCTTGCCAGGCGGCTTCGAATGCCGGGGCCGATGCGGTCGGAATCACGCAGAACAAGGGCTCCCAGTGTTCGCCCTGACGCACCATGACCGGTTGATCCGGTGAGTGAGCGGCGGTGTCGATCAGGGTCCTGAGTAAATCGCTGTCGATCTTGGGCACATCGCACGCCAGCACCAGCAGATGCGAATGCCGGGCAACCGCCAAACCTGCACGAATGCCCGCCAGCGGGCCGTCAAAGTCATCGTTGTCATCGCTGACCACTCGATCGGCATACGTGGCGTACTGGGCGTGGTTGCGATTGCACGAAATGATCAGGTCATCCGTCAATGGACGTGCAGCCCGCTGAACATGGGCAATCAACGGCAAACCCTGCCAGATCACCAAGCCTTTGTCCTGACCGCCCATGCGCTGGCCGCGGCCACCGGCCAGCAGCAAAATCGAACTGTGAAACGGGTGCATGGATTGACTCCGCTCAGCCAGGCAAAAGAAGGGCGTGATATAACATCGGACTGTTTTTCCTACAACTGGACCTCGTCTATGAAAGCCAAGGTTGATACGCCTTTTGTCCCTCTAAACATCGCAGTTTTGACCGTCAGCGATACCCGCACTCTGGAAACCGACACCTCTGGGCAGGTCTTTGTCGACCGCCTGAACGAGGCTGGGCATCACTTGGCGGCGCGGGTACTGCTCAAGGATGACCTCTATAAAATTCGCGCGCAGGTCGCCACCTGGATCGCCGATGATGAGGTGCAAGTGGTGCTGATCACCGGCGGCACCGGCTTTACCGCCCGTGACAGCACGCCAGAAGCGGTGAGCTGCTTACTGGATAAGCAGGTGGATGGTTTTGGCGAGTTGTTCCGTCAGATATCGGTGGCCGACATCGGCACCTCGACCGTGCAATCACGGGCCTTGGCCGGTTTGGCCAACGGCACGCTGGTGTGCTGCCTGCCGGGTTCGACCAATGCCGTGCGCACGGGCTGGGACGCAATTTTGGCCGAGCAACTGGACGCCCGCCATCGTCCTTGCAACTTTGTCGTGCACTTGAAGCAGGCCCCGGCCTGTGAAACCCGTGGGTAAGCCGGGGCGCACGGGTGAGCTGATGCCCGTAGAGGTGGCGCTTGAGCGATTGCTGGCGCTGGCCGAAGCCGCACCGATCCGCGAGAGCGAGTCAGTGCTTTTGGCCGAGAGTGACGGTCGGGTTCTGGCCAATGACCTGATCGCGACCCTGGACTTGCCGCCGTGGCCCAACAGCGCCATGGACGGTTACGCGCTTAACCTGGCCGATTGGACTGGGGCGCCGTTACCCGTCAGCCAGCGGATTTTCGCCGGTCAGGCCCCTGAGCCCTTGGCCCCCGGAACCTGCGCGCGAATCTTCACCGGGGCCCCGGTCCCGGCGGGTGCCGATTGCGTCGAGATGCAGGAAAACGCTCAGGTGCAGGCCAATGAGCGGGTGCTGTTCACCGAGGCGCTGCGTGTGGGGCAGAACATTCGCCCACAGGGTCAGGAAACCACGGTTGGCGAAACCGTGCTGCCTGCAGGCACGCGCCTTGGCCCTATCGAGCAAGGGCTGGCGGCGTCCTTGGGGTGCGCAACCCTGCAAGTGATTCGCCGCGTCAAGGTCGCTGTGTTGTCGACCGGTGATGAATTGATCGAACCGGGCCAGCCGCTGGGGCCGGGGCAGATCTACAACAGCAACCGCGTGTTGCTGTGCAGTTGGTTGACGCGCCTGGGCTGCGAAGTGGTCGATGCGGGCATCTTGCCCGATGACTTACCCGCGACCCGCCAGCGTTTGGCTGAGCTGGGGGCGGTCGATCTGATCTTGTCCACGGGTGGCGTATCGGTCGGCGAGGCAGACTTTTTGGGTCTTGCCCTGCGCGAAGCGGGCGAGTTGGCCCTATGGAAGCTGGCAATCAAGCCCGGAAAACCTCTGACCTTCGGGCACTTTCGTGGCGTCCCGGTGATTGGCTTGCCGGGCAATCCAGCCTCGACCCTGGTCACATTTGCCCTGTTGGCCCGGCCCTACCTGCTGCGCCGTCAGGGCGTGCAAACGGTTGAGCCGCTGAAGTTTCAGGTGCCCGCCGGGTTTGTCTGGCCCAAGCCGGGCAATCGCCGCGAATACCTGCGCGGCCGCCTGGAGCAGGGCCGGGCCGTCATCTACAAAAACCAGAGTTCGGGTGTTTTGCGCAGCGCCGCCTGGGCCGAAGGGCTGGTCGAAGTGCTCGAACACAGCACACTGGTCGAAGGTGATGGGGTTGGATTCATCCCGTTGAGTGAAGTGCTGGGTTAAGCCGGCACCTCCCATTCCCCGTAGGAACTGGCGAAGGCTGCGATTTTGGGTCTTGGTTTTTGCCCCAGGAATCAAAAGATCGTAGCCTTCGTGCCTCGACAGCCCCCTGCGTGGCTACGGTTTTTCGACACGCCCATACCTATCCGTGAAGCGCACGATGTCGTCTTCGCCCACGTACTCCCCGCATTGCACCTCGATGATCACCAAATCAACGTCTGCCGGATTTACCAGGCGGTGCTGACGGCCGGGTTTGATAAAGGTCGACTCGTTACAGCCCAACACAAATGCTTGATCGCCATTGGTCACCTGTGCGGTGCCGCTGACGACTATCCAATGCTCGCTGCGATGACGGTGCAGTTGCAACGACAGCGCGCCCTGAGGCTTTACCACTATGCGTTTGAGTTTGAAGCCCGGGCCTTCCTCCAGCACGGTGTAGCTGCCCCAGGGCCGGATCACGGTGCGGTGCAGGCGATAGGCGTCGTGGCCTTGCTGTTTAAGCGCCTGAGCGATGTATTTGACGTCCTGAGTGCGGGTTGCATCGGCGACCAGCAGGGCGTCCGGGGTGTCGATGATAATCAGCTTATTCAGGCCAACCCCGCCGACCAGGCGCGTGGGCGAGTCGATATAGCAGTTATGCACATCGTGCAGCACGCTTTCGCCCGTGCAGTGGTTGCCATTGGCATCAGCAGGGCTCAAGTCACTGACGGCCTGCCAACTGCCAATATCGCTCCAGCCAAGTTGACAGGGCACCACGGCGACTTTTTTCGAGCATTCCATTAACGCGTAGTCGAGGGAAATATCGGGTACCAGAGCGAAGGTTTGACTGTCGAGTTCGAGATGGCGATGCTGTTGGCCCCCAAATATTTGGCTGTTAACCAGGCAATGGCTGACGGCACTCACTATGTGCGGCGCGTGTTTGTTGAGTTCTTGCAGCAGGCTGTCGACGCGCATGCAGAACATGCCGCTGTTCCATAGGTGCTGACCACCCTCCAGGAACCGTTGAGCCGTTGTGGCATCGGGCTTTTCAACGAAACGTGCTACCTCAAAACCATTGCTGCTGAGCGCCGGGCCCTTTTCTATATAGCCAAAACCGGTCTCGGCCCGGGTCGGCAAAATACCGAAGGTCACCAGCCAGCCTTGGTCTGCCAGTTGCCGTGCATACTCGACCGCCTGTTTGAAGGCCGCAACGTCAGTGATCAAGTGATCGGCGGGCAACACCAGTAGGTGTGTCTCTGCGCCGTAGCGTTCGGCTATTTGCAACGCGGCCGCTGCAATGGCAGGGGCGGTGTTGCGGCCAAATGGTTCAAGAATGAACTCTAGCGCCACGTCGCTATCATTTATCGGGCGATAGTCATCGAGCGTGCGGAAAAACACGTCGCGGTTGGTCACCGTCAGTAACTGCTGCACTCCTGGCAACTCGATGGCGCGCATAAAGGTTTTTTGCAGCAGGCTCTCGCCATCGGGCAAACGCATAAATGGTTTGGGCATGGCCTCACGCGACACCGGCCAGAGTCGAGTGCCCGCGCCACCGGCGATGATGCAGGGGATGAGTGTGCTCACTCAGAACGCCTCCAGGGTTAATGGGCTGCTGTTGGGGGGAGAAGTCTGACCGGTTCCGGCGCATTGAGCGACTCGTTGGCGCCCGCGAGTGGTTATTTGGCAAATAAATCATGAAAGTTGGGTCTTTTTTGACTGGCTGTTGTCCAAAAAAATCAGACTCACCAGGAGATGACGCATGAGTGCAGGTAAAGCATTTTTGATTTTGCACGGCAAGCAAGCGATGAACGAGGACGTTCGGGCTGCGGTTGAGCATCAACGTTCAATGGGGCGCGAGCTGGCGGTGCGCCTGACCTGGGAAGCCGGTGACGCTCAGCGTCTGGTGCACGAGGCGCTAGCCGCGGGCTACACCCAGTTGATTGCCGGTGGCGGTGACGGCACTTTGCGCGATATTGCCGAAGCCATGGCGCTCGCGGACACCACCGCCAGTCTGGTGCTGTTGCCGTTAGGCACGGCCAATGACTTTGCCCGTGCCGCGGGTGTTTCTCTGGAACCTCGCGAAGCGCTGGCGTTGCTGGATGCTCCGGCCCGGGAAATTGATCTGGGCGAAGTCGGCGGGCAATACTTTTTGAACATGGCCACGGGTGGGTTTGGCAGTCAGGTCACCGCCAATACCTCCGAAGACCTGAAGAAAGTTCTCGGAGGTGCCGCCTATTTGTTTACGGGGCTGTCGCGTTTCAGCGAATTGCAGGCCGCGTATGCAGAGTTGCAAGGCCCGGATTTTCACTGGAAAGGTGAGTTGTTGGCGCTGGGGATCGGCAATGGGCGTCAGGCGGGCGGCGGGCATGAGTTGTGCCCGCAGGCGCTGGCTGATGACGGGTTGCTGGATGTGAGTATCTTGCCGGCCCCACAAGAGGTCGTGGGAACCCTTAAAAACCTCATGGCCGATGGTTGGGGGCTGGATAACCTGTTCGTCCGGGCGCGTTTGCCATGGGTTGAGATCAAGACGGCTCAAGGTTTGTCACTCAATCTGGATGGTGAGCCGTTATCCGGCGAGAGCTTGCGCTTTACCGCACGCAAAGGCGCGCTGAGGGTGCACATGCCTGAAGCATCGCCGTTGCTGAGCCTTGAACCATGAAGGGTGTCATATGGCCATTATATTTGGCGGCAGGCGTTTTGCGGGGTAAAGAATCGGGGCGTGGGGTCGATAGCCTTTGATCTTTAGCACCTACGCCCAGGAATAATCTATGGCCGGCATTCTCGACACGGTAGACCAGCGAACGCAGTTGGTGGGTGAAAACCGACTGGAGCTTCTTATGTTTCGCCTCGCGGGACGCCAGTTGTTCGCGATCAACGTGTTCAAGGTGCAAGAGGTGTTGCAACTGCCAAAGTTGACCTTGATGCCGCACCGCCATCCGCATGTTTGCGGGGTGGTTAACCTGCGTGGCAAGACGCTGCCGGTGATTGATCTGTCCCAGGCCATCGGCATGCGGCCGGTGGTGCCGGGGCCAGACAGCACGATTATCGTGACCGAGTACAACCGGTCGATACAGGCGTTTCTGGTCGGCAGCGTAGACCGGATCGTCAACATGAACTGGGAAGCCATTTTGCCGCCGCCGAGCAGCGCCGGGCGCCAGCATTACTTGACCGCCATCAGCAAGGTCGACGAGCAGTTGGTCGAGATCATTGACGTGGAAAAAGTGCTGGCCGAGATCGTGCCGTATAACGCCAAGGTGTCGCGCGAGAAGCTTGAAGATCCGGTGCTGGAGCGTGCCCGCGGGCGTGAAGTGCTGCTGGTCGACGATTCCAGCGTGGCCCTGGCGCAGTTGCGCGAAACCCTTTCGCAACTGGACATCAAAATGCACATCGCCAGTGATGGCCTCAAGGCTTTGACCCTGCTCAAGCGCTGGGCCGATTCGGGGCAGGTGATGACCGACAAATTGCTGATGGTGTTCACCGATGCCGAAATGCCGGAGATGGACGGCTACCGTCTGACCACAGAAATTCGTAATGACCCGCGCTTGCGCGAACTGTATGTGGTGCTGCACACCTCGTTGTCGGGCAGCTTCAATGAGTCGATGGTGAAGAAAGTGGGGTGTGACAATTTCCTCTCCAAATTCCAGCCGGATAAATTGGTTGATGTCGTGCGTCAGCGTTTAATACTTGATGAAGTGCCTGCCTGATCCGACGCAACCAGCAGATCTTTGCAGTGGCTAGCGGCTCGTATACTGTGGTTTTTTTATCTCGCAGGGAGCTGTGCCCATGCTTCGCCTAAGTGCGCTTTATCGTTTTCCACTCAAATCCGGCAAGGGTGAACGCCTGTCTCAAGCCCGACTCGACAAGTTGGGGCTGGTCGGTGATCGCCGCTGGATGTTGGTGGACGAAGTGAGCGGGCGATTTCTGACGCAGCGCGCTGACCCCCAAATGAGCCAGCTGTCTGCCCTGTGGAATGCTGGCGAAGGTCTGACCTTGAGCGCACCAGGTTTTGATTCTTTGGAGGTTGCACTGCCCCATCCTGATCAGCATTTGCGAGGAGTCACCCTCTGGCGTGACACTTTGCGTGTGCCGGATGCCGGGGATGAGGCGGCGCAGTGGCTGAGCCGCTTTGTCGATAAGCCGGTGCGATTGGTGCATGTGCCGCTGGAGCGGGCGCGCACGACAGAAGCGGGCTACGGGCACGACGATGACAAAGTGGCGTTCGCCGATGGCTACCCGTTGTTACTGATTGGGCAGGCTTCGCTCGATGACATTTCCAGCAAGGTCGGGCGCCCGATGGAGATGCTGCGTTTTCGTCCCAATCTGGTGATTGAAGGCAGCGAAGCGTTTGCCGAAGACGGTTGGAAGCGCATCCGCATTGGCGATGTTGAATTTCGTGTGGTCAAGGCGTGCTCGCGCTGCATCCTGACCACCATCGACCCGCAAACCGGCGAGCGTGACGCCAATCGCGAACCGCTGGCGACCCTGATGACCTATCGCAAACAGGCAGACGGCATCATGTTCGGGCAAAACCTTGTGAATGACGGCGAGGGCGTGTTGGAAGTCGGGATGCCGGTCACAATCCTGGAATAACCCCGAGCCTCTAACGGTAGGAGCAAGCTCGCTCCTACCCAGGGTTTGAGTGATTACTGATCATCAAAATAGCGTTCATGCCAGTCAACCAACGGCTGTGGCACGTTGAGTTTCTGTCCGTAGATCACCGAATAAGACAATACGTTCTGCACGTATTGACGGGTTTCGTCGAATGGAATGCTCTCAATCCATACATCAAAGCCCAAGTGGTTAGCCCCTTTGAGCCACTGTCGGACACGGCCCGGCCCTGCGTTATAGGCGGCAGATGCGAGCACCCGATTGCCGTTGAACTGGCCATGCACCTGACTCAGGTAAGCAGCGCCCAGCTGGATATTCTTGTTCGGGTCCAGCACTTGCTGGGGCGAGGCCAGCGGGATGCTGAACTTGCGTGCAGTCTCTTTGGCGGTAGCCGGCATCAATTGCATCAAACCGCTGGCGCCGACCCCGGAACGGGCGTCGTCCATAAAGGCACTTTCCTGACGCGTAATGGCGAAAACCCAGCTTGAGTGCAGCCCTCGCACTTTAGCTTCGCGCACCAGAGTGTCGCGGTGCGCCATGGGGAAACGAATATCCAGATCATCCCAATATTGCGCCTGACTGATGGTGCGGATGGCCGGGAAATACCACTTCAGGTCGTAAGCCAGCTTGGCTTGGGCGACCATTTCGTCACGATTGAAATGGCGGCTGACGTAATACCATTCGCGCCGACCGTCGACCACTTGACCGCGCGCATGGAACTCCAAGGCACGCTGCACGCCCGGCGTGTTGCGCACTTTGTTGACCAGTTGCGGGCTGAGCATCAGCGGTCGGTTGTTGAGCTGATAAGGCGTTTGCGCCCGATCAGCGGCGAGGAAGCCGTAGAAGTCACGTTCCTTGGCGACGCTTTTGAGCAGCACCAGCGCTTGCGGGTTTTTCGGTTCGGCCAATTCCAGGCTGCGAGCTTGCCAGTAACGCCAGCGGTTGGTGGTTGCCAGGTCTTGCGGCAGCTTTTTGGTCAGCTGGTAGGCGTCTTCCCAGCGCGCGAGGCGCAGCAGCAGGCGCAGGCGCCATTCGGTGACGGTGTTGTCCCGCAGCTCCGGGTCGTACTTGGTCATGATGTCCAGGCCGCGGCTGTCGTAGCGGCGGGCGAACGTCAGGCCGATTTCTCGGGCGATGGACACTTTTTCGTCACGTGAAAAGTGCATGTTAGTGGCGTATGTGTCGAGCAGTGCCGCAGCCTTTTCCGGGTCTTGGCGTGCCAGGCGTCGCAGGCCAAGGCCGACCGCGTCCGACATGGCCTCGCTGGCCGGGACAAAGCGTGACGGCTGGCTGAGCATGTCGGGCTTCTGCGCCACGTCGATCATGAGCTTGGCTTGTGGGCCCAAGGTGGTAAGGCCACTGGCCAGCGACGTGGCCAGCCCATAATTGCGTGCTTCGGCGGCAAGTTTGACCCGCTGCCAGCGTTTTTGCTCGGTCAGTTGGCCTTCGGCTGCCCATTGGCTGAACAGCGCATCACAGGCGGCCGGTTGCGCCTTGCCCACCAGCCAGAGCTTCTCGGCGTTGGCATAGCCTTCGGCCTTAAGGTTGTGGTTGAGCTGATACTGGCCGTTCAGGCAATCGAGTTCGGTGAAGTTGAGCTTGGGGTCGTAGTACTTGGCGAAGGTGGCCCAATCGCCACGGTCTGCCAGCCAGCGCAGCCAGCGCAGTTTCATCCAGTTGGCTTGCGGCAGGTCGCCATGCTCGGCCAAAAACTGCTCGATCTCGGTGTTGCTGGCAGACTTCAGGCGGGCGGTCAGTTCGTCATACGCCAAGTAAGGTGTCAGTGGGTAGCTGCGCAGGGCCGCGGCATTTTGAAAATAAGGGCCGGAGTCACCTTTGGCCAAGGCACGTTTGGCGTCGTCGTACAGTTGGCGTTGTTGAGTCAGGTCTGCGGCCAGCGTGGATTGCACGGCGCAGCTGGTGAGAAGCAGGCAGGATAAAAAGTTGAAAAGACGACTGCGCATGAGGCTTCCGGACAGGTAAAGATCACGACAAGTGCGAGGTGGGCCGCACTGATTGCCTCCTAGCTTAGCCTTTTGCCAGCGAGCCGTGAAAGCCTTGCCGGCCAACCGGTCCAACTTGCAACTAAATGAGGGGCTGGGACGCCCGTACAAGAAATACCCGGCCGCCTGCGGGCTCAAATCAGGTAGAATGCGCGCCCAGTTTTTGGAGAAGCTCATGACCCTGCTCAAATTCAGCGATGTGTCCCTTGCTTTCGGCTCTACGCCGTTGTTGGACAAGGTGTCCTGGCAGATCGCCCGTGGAGAGCGGGTGTGCATCATCGGCCGCAATGGCACCGGCAAGTCCAGCATGATGAAGCTGGTAAAAGGTGACCAGAAACCCGACGACGGCTCTGTCTGGCGCGCACCCGGCCTCAAGATTGGCGAGTTGCCGCAAGAGTTGCCGGTAGCCGACGAGCGGACCGTGTTCGACGTTGTGGCCGAAGGCCTGGACGGTGTCGGCGAGTTGTTGGCTCAGTACCATCACCTCAGCCAGAACATCGTCACCGATGCCGACCTGGACAAATTGATGCATGTCCAGCAAGACCTTGAAGCCCGTGACGGCTGGCGCTTGCAGCAACTGGTCGACAGCACGCTGAGCCGCTTGCAGTTGCCAGCTGACAAAACCCTCGCCGAATTGTCCGGTGGCTGGCGTCGCCGCGTCCTGCTGGCGCAAGCACTGGTTTCCGAGCCGGATCTGCTGCTGCTCGACGAACCGACCAACCACCTGGATATCGGCGCAATCGCGTGGCTGGAAGAGGCCCTGAAGGACTTCCAGGGCGCTGTTCTGTTCATCACGCACGACCGTTCCTTCTTGCAGAACCTGGCCACCCGGATTCTTGAGCTGGACCGTGGCGGCCTGATTGACTGGAACGGCGACTACGCCAGCTTCCTGGTGCACAAGGAAGCCACCCTGGCGGCAGAAGAAACCGCCAACGCTTTGTTCGACAAGCGTCTGGCTCAGGAAGAAGTGTGGATTCGTCAGGGCATCAAGGCTCGTCGTACCCGTAACGAAGGCCGCGTTCGCGCCTTGAAAGCCCTTCGGGTAGAGCGCAGCGAGCGCCGTGAGCGCACGGGCAAGGCCAACATTCTTTTGGACACCGCCGACAAGTCCGGCAAGCAAGTGATGGTGCTGGAAAACGTCAGTTTTGCTCACCCGAACGGTCCGTTCCTGATCAAGGACTTCTCGATGGTGCTGCAGCGCGGCGACCGTATCGGTCTGCTGGGCGCCAATGGTACGGGTAAAACCACACTGTTGAAGCTGATGCTCGGCGGTCTGCAACCGACCGACGGCAAAGTTGAAGAGGGCACACGTATCGACGTGGCGTACTTCGACCAATTGCGTCATCAGTTGGACCTGGAAAAAACCGTGATCGACAACGTGGCTGAAGGCCGCGACTTTATCGACATCGATGGTCAAAGCCGTCACGTCCTCAGCTACCTGGGTGATTTCCTGTTCAGCCCTCAGCGTGCCCGCACGCCGGTCAAGGCGCTGTCGGGTGGTGAGCGTGCGCGTCTGTTGCTGGCCAAGCTGTTCAGCAAGCCGGCGAACTTGCTGGTCCTCGACGAACCGACCAACGACCTGGACGTAGAAACCCTCGAGCTGTTGGAAGAAGTGCTGCTGACCTTCCAGGGCACCGTATTGATGGTAAGCCACGACCGGGCATTCCTCGACAACGTGGTGACCAGCACCCTGGTCTTCGAAGGTGAAGGCAAGGTGCGTGAATACGTGGGCGGTTATCAGGACTGGCTGCGTCAGGGCGGCTCGCCGCGCCTGCTGGGCGTCACCGAGAGCAAGTCCGGAAAAGCTGACTTGAACTCGGCGGTGGTGACTGCCGCACCGGCTCCGGCCGCTGCACAGCCTGCACCTGCGGCCAAGAAGAAACTTAGCTACAAGCTGCAGCGTGAGCTGGAAGCGTTGCCGGCTGACATCGAGGCCAAAGAGCAAGCCATTGCGGACGTTGAAGCTGAAATGGCGAAAGCGGATTTTTATCAGCGCCCGGCTGCGCAAACGGCCGAAGTCATCGCCAAGCTGGAAAAGCTGCAAGCCGAGCTTGAGCAATTGGTTGAGCGCTGGGCTGAGCTGGATGCCTGATTGACCGCTGGCTGAAATGAAAAAGCCCGGCCCTTTTACCAAGGGTCGGGCTTTTTTGCTGTTGCCGGGCGGGGTGCAGCTCTTGACTGAGCAGCATTAATCTTTAATCAGCTTTTTTCAGGCTCACGGCCAATACGTCGCACGGCGCGCCATGCAAAACGTCATTGGCGGTGGAGCCCAGCAGCAATGCCAGTCCGTGGCGGCCATGACTGCCGACCACAATCAGTTCGCAGCCGTGCTCTTTAGCGAAGCCGTGTATCTCCTGGCGTGGCTGGCCATATTTGAGGTGGCAGTTTTCTTTGTTCAGTTGCGGGTATATGTCTATCAACCGATCAAGGCGTTCTTTGGCTTGGTCGAATTGTTGTTGCTGCAATTGCGACAGATCCATCGGAACATCGCCGCCAAAGGCCATTGCCATCGGCTCAACGATATGGATGAGTGACAGTTTTGCATGGTTGGCTTCAGCGCTGGCGCTGGCGCGATAAATTACCGGGTCGCATTCTTCGGTCAGGTCGACGGCAACCAAAATATGTTTGTAGGGCATCGGCGAGGTCATGTGAAGCGCTCCTGTAAATGGCGATTAGTTATGAGTATGACCCCTTTGTAGAGGCTTGGATCGGGGGCAACTCGTTTATCAGGTAATGAGAGTAGAAATATGACGGTATGGATAGTGGTGTCAATCCTGGCGCTGGTTCTGAGCCCTTTGGCATGGCTGCGTCCTTCGCGGCGCCAAAGTGGTCGAATGGCATTGCGGATGGAGGCGCGGCGCATGGGGTTAGCAATGCAACTGGCGAGCCAGGAATGGCCGCATTGGCTCGAACCCGAGCCGCCGGGGTCTTGCGCGCAATTCCATCGCCCGCGGCGCAGTACTAAACCTGAAACATGGTGCTATTGGCAATCATCGCCAGGAATATGGGTCAATCAGTGGCGTGAAGAGTGTGTCGATGAGCGCCTGTTGGCGCAGTTTAAAAAGCTGCCGGCGAATGTGTACAAGGTCGAAGCCGGGACCCAGATGATTGCCTTGTACTGGGGTGAGAAGGGCGAGCCAGACGTGCTGAAGGCGATTGATGAAGTGCTTAAGGCGCTGGCGTAAATCTGTCTGTATCTTCTGTGGGAGGCTGGCTTGCTGCCCACACGCAGTGCGCTTGAGCGCCGCTGTGCAAAAACGCTGTCTATTCTTGTTTGTTGTTTGACCGGTTTTAAAGTGACCGGCGAGTCGTTTTGTCATCGTTGTTTCGGACAATTGACAATCGATGGCTTTTCCGTGAAGGTGTCCACACCCAAATCAAACGGGCGTATGAATTGAGTGTTTGTCTTGTCAGGCAGCGCTCGCAGAACCCCGATTATCGCGTTGGCGGGTGTGCCTGGCGGATTGGCATCAACATTGACGCAAAGGTCAATGACAGCCAGACGCTAGCGTCCGACGTGTACTGTTCAGCTTCCATATCGTGGAGATCAGTTGATGATTTACGAAGGTAAAGCCATCACGGTTACGGCTCTTGAAAGTGGCATCGTCGAACTCAAGTTCGATCTCAAGGGTGAGTCCGTCAACAAGTTCAATCGTCTAACCCTGAACGAATTGCGTCAGGCAGTGGATGCGATCAAGGCAGATGCTTCGGTCAAGGGTGTCATCGTTTCCAGTGGCAAAGACGTCTTTATCGTCGGCGCAGACATCACCGAATTCGTCGAAAACTTCAAGTTGCCGGATGCCGAGCTGATCGCGGGCAACCTCGAAGCCAACAAGATCTTCAGTGATTTCGAAGACCTCAACGTTCCGACAGTCGCGGCCATCAATGGCATCGCATTGGGTGGCGGACTGGAAATGTGCCTGGCAGCGGATTTCCGCGTCATGGCTGACAGCGCCAAAATTGGCCTGCCAGAAGTCAAACTGGGCATCTACCCAGGCTTCGGCGGCACTGTGCGTCTGCCGCGCCTGATCGGCGTTGATAATGCTGTCGAGTGGATCGCTTCGGGTAAAGAAAACCGTGCTGAAGACGCGCTCAAAGTCAGTGCCGTTGATGCTGTAGTGACCGCTGACAAGCTGGGCACTGCCGCGCTGGACCTGATCAAGCGCGCTATCAGTGGCGAGCTGGATTACAAGGCCAAGCGCCAGCCGAAGCTTGAAAAACTCAAGCTCAACGCGATTGAACAAATGATGGCTTTCGAAACCGCCAAAGGTTTCGTCGCCGGTCAAGCGGGCCCGAACTACCCGGCGCCGGTTGAAGCGATCAAGACCATCCAGAAAGCCGCGAACTTCGGTCGTGACAAGGCGCTGGAAGTCGAAGCCACAGGCTTTGCCAAGCTGGCGAAAACCAGTGCTTCGCAATGTTTGATTGGCCTGTTCCTGAACGATCAGGAACTGAAGAAGAAAGCCAAGATCTACGACAAGATCGCCAAAGACGTGAAGCAGGCTGCCGTGCTCGGCGCAGGCATCATGGGTGGCGGTATTGCCTATCAGTCGGCCTCCAAAGGCACGCCGATCCTGATGAAAGACATCAACGAGCACGGCATCGAGCAAGGTCTGGCAGAAGCCGCCAAGCTGCTGGTGGGTCGCGTTGATAAAGGCCGCATGACCCCGGCAAAAATGGCCGAGGTGCTTAACGGCATTCGTCCTACTTTGTCCTACGGTGATTTCGGCAACGTCGACCTGGTGGTCGAAGCGGTTGTTGAAAATCCGAAGGTCAAGCAAGCCGTTCTGGCAGAGGTGGAAAACCACGTTCGGGAAGATGCCATTCTGGCGTCCAACACGTCGACGATTTCCATCAGCTTGCTCGCCAAAGCCCTTAAGCGTCCGGAAAACTTTGTCGGCATGCACTTCTTCAACCCCGTGCACATGATGCCGCTGGTTGAAGTGATTCGTGGCGAGAAGTCCAGCGACCAGGCTGTGGCCACCACCGTTGCCTACGCCAAGAAAATGGGCAAAAACCCGATCGTCGTTAACGACTGCCCGGGCTTTTTGGTCAACCGCGTTCTGTTCCCGTACTTTGGCGGTTTCGCCAAGCTGGTCAGCGCCGGTGTCGACTTCGTGCGTATCGACAAGGTGATGGAGAAATTCGGCTGGCCGATGGGCCCGGCGTACCTGATGGACGTGGTCGGCATTGACACCGGACACCACGGTCGCGACGTGATGGCTGAGGGCTTCCCGGATCGTATGAAAGACGACCGCCGCTCAGCGATCGACGCGCTTTACGAGGCCAAGCGCCTGGGTCAGAAGAACGGCAAGGGCTTTTACGCCTACGAGGCCGACAAGAAGGGCAAGCAGAAGAAGGTCGTTGATTCGAGCGTGCTTGAAGTGCTCAAGCCGATTGTCTACGAGCAGCGCGATGTCACTGACGAGGACATCATCAACTGGATGATGATCCCGCTGTGCCTGGAAACCGTGCGCTGCCTGGAAGACGGCATCGTTGATACCGCAGCCGAGGCCGACATGGGCCTGGTGTACGGCATTGGCTTCCCGCTGTTCCGTGGCGGCGCGCTGCGCTACATCGACTCGATCGGTGTTGCACAGTTTGTAGCCCTGGCTGATCAGTACGCTGAACTGGGCGCGCTGTACCACCCGACTGCGAAGCTGCGTGAAATGGCCAAAAACGGTCAGAGCTTCTTCGGTTAAGCGCCCCATTAGAGTGAGAGTGAAATTATGAGCTTGAATCCTAGAGACGTGGTGATTGTCGACTTCGGTCGCACCCCGATGGGCCGCTCCAAGGGTGGCATGCACCGCAACACCCGTGCTGAAGACATGTCTGCGCACCTGATCAGCAAAGTGCTGGAGCGCAACAACAAGGTTGACCCTAACGAAGTCGAAGACGTGATCTGGGGCTGCGTCAACCAGACCCTGGAGCAGGGCTGGAACATCGCGCGCATGGCGTCGCTGATGACTCAGATCCCGCACACTTCGGCGGCACAAACCGTAAGCCGCCTGTGCGGTTCCTCCATGAGCGCCCTGCACACTGCTGCGCAAGCGATCATGACCGGTAACGGTGACGTGTTCGTGGTTGGCGGCGTCGAGCATATGGGCCACGTGAGCATGATGCACGGCGTTGACCCTAACCCGCATATGTCGCTGTACGCGGCAAAAGCGTCGGGCATGATGGGTTTGACCGCCGAAATGCTTGGCAAGATGCACGGCATTACCCGTGAGCAACAGGATGCCTTTGGTGTGCGTTCTCATCAGTTGGCCTACAAGGCAACGATTGAAGGCAAATTCAAAGACGAAATCATCCCGATGCAGGGGTACGACGAAAACGGCTTCCTGAAAATTTTCGACTACGATGAAACCATCCGTCCGGAAACGACCCTGGAAAGCCTGGCGGCATTGAAGCCTGCGTTTAACCCTAAAGGTGGCACCGTTACGGCGGGTACGTCCTCGCAGATTACCGACGGTGCCTCATGCATGATCGTGATGTCGGCTCAGCGCGCTAAAGACTTGGGTCTTGAGCCGCTGGCCGTGATCCGCTCGATGGCAGTGGCGGGTGTTGATCCGGCAATCATGGGCTATGGTCCAGTACCGGCTACACAAAAAGCATTGAAGCGCGCGGGCTTGAATATGGCCGATATCGACTTCATTGAGCTTAACGAAGCTTTCGCTGCACAGGCTCTGCCAGTGCTGAAAGATTTGAAAGTGCTCGACAAGATGAATGAGAAGGTTAACCTGCACGGCGGTGCAATCGCTCTGGGCCATCCATTTGGATGCTCGGGTGCTCGTATCTCCGGCACTTTGCTCAATGTGATGAAGCAAAATGGCGGCACTTTCGGGTTGTCCACCATGTGCATTGGTCTTGGCCAGGGCATTGCCACTGTCTTCGAACGCGTTTAAAGCGTTGCGTTGATAGAAGCCGGGGCCATGTGCCCCGGTTTTTGTTTTTAGGTGTTTTTCTTTTTTTATTTGCAGGGGGCCGCAACATGGCGCTACAACCTGGGCTCTATCAACATTACAAAGGGCCGCAATATCGGGTATTCAATGTCGCTCGCCATTCGGAAACCGAAGAGGAAGTGGTGTTTTACCAAGCCCTGTATGGCGATTACGGCTTTTGGGTTCGCCCGTTGAGCATGTTCCTTGAGACGGTCATCGTTGAAGGTGAGCAGGTCCCGCGTTTTGCCTTGATTGAGGCAGAACCGAGCATTTTTTCTCGGCCATAAGGCCTGGTCGCGCAGAACCCTGTGCTTGACCTCACCTTGTAGCCACTATATATAGCGGTGCCGCGTCAGGCGCTCACCGCCTTTCACTTCTAGAATTCAGGAATTTTCTGATCCATGGGCAAATCGCTGGTCATTGTGGAATCCCCGGCTAAGGCCAAGACCATCAACAAGTACTTGGGCAACGAGTACGTGGTGAAGTCGAGTATCGGCCATATCCGAGACCTGCCCACCAGCGGTTCGGCTAGCGCCAGCAAAGAACCTGCTGCCAAGCGTGGTAAGGCAGCGGCGGGCGAAGCGCCGGCTCTGTCGCCTAAAGAGAAGGCTCAAAAGCAGCTGATCTCGCGCATGGGGGTCGATCCCGAGCATGGCTGGAAAGCCAAATACGAGATCTTGCCTGGCAAGGAAAAGGTCATCGAAGAGCTGCGCCGGCTCGCCAAAGATGCTGACACCATCTATCTCGCAACCGACTTGGATCGCGAAGGGGAAGCCATTGCCTGGCACCTGCGCGAAGCCATTGGTGGTGATGACAGCCGCTACAAGCGCGTGGTGTTCAACGAAATCACCAAGAAGGCGATTCAAGAAGCTTTCTCCAAGCCGGGTGAGCTGGACATCAATCGGGTGAACGCCCAGCAGGCGCGTCGCTTCCTCGACCGTGTCGTGGGTTATATGGTGTCGCCGCTGCTGTGGGCAAAAATTGCCCGTGGCCTGTCGGCTGGTCGCGTGCAGTCGGTTGCCGTGAAGCTGGTGGTTGAGCGTGAGCGTGAAATTCGTGCGTTCAACCCTGAAGAGTACTGGGAAATTCACGCTGATCTTGGCACTGCCAAGGGCGCGAAAGTACGCTTCGACGTTGCCCGCGAAAAAGGCGAGGCCTTCAAGCCGCTGAACGAAGCCCAGGCCATGGTCGCGCTGGAGAAGCTCAAAGCCTCCAACTACACCATTGCCAAGCGTGAAGACAAGCCGACCAGTAGCAAGCCATCGGCACCGTTTATTACCTCCACCTTGCAGCAGGCCGCGAGTAACCGCCTGGGCTTCGGGGTGAAGAAAACCATGATGATGGCCCAGCGTTTGTACGAAGCGGGCTACATCACGTATATGCGTACCGACTCCACTAACCTCTCGGCCGATGCGGTCGCGATGGCGCGCACCTACATTGAAGGTGAGTTTGGCGAGTCCTACCTGCCGCCGACCCCCAACGTCTACAGCAGCAAGGAAGGCGCACAAGAGGCTCACGAAGCGATTCGTCCTTCTGACGTGAATATGCACCCGACCAAGCTGTCGGGCATGGAGCGCGACGCTGAGCGCCTCTACGAGCTGATCTGGCGTCAATTCGTGGCGTGCCAGATGCTGCCGGCCAAATACCTGTCGACTACCGTTAGCGTGGCGGCGGGTGATTTCGAGTTGCGTGCCAAGGGCCGGATCCTGAAGTTCGACGGTTATACCCGTGTGATGCCGCAAATTACCAAGCCGGGCGATGATGACGTATTGCCTGATATGGCTCAGGGCGACGTGCTCAAACTGATCGATCTCGATCCGAGTCAGCACTTCACCAAGCCACCTGCGCGCTACTCCGAGGCCAGCTTGGTAAAAGAGATGGAAAAACGCGGTATTGGTCGTCCTTCGACCTACGCGGCGATTATCGGGACCATTCAAGACCGTGGTTACGTGGCGCTGCACAACCGCCGTTTCTACTCAGAAAAAATGGGCGATATCGTTACCGAACGTTTGTCCGAGAGCTTCTCTGACCTCATGGACTATGGCTTCACCGCCGGCATGGAAGAGAACCTTGATGACGTGGCGCAAGGCGAGCGCGACTGGAAAAACGTGCTTGACGAGTTCTACGGCGACTTCAAGAAAAAACTTGAAGTTGCAGCTGCGCCGGATGGCGGCATGCGCGCCAACCAGCCGGTCATGACCGATATTGCGTGCAAGGAATGTGGTCGTCCGATGCAAATTCGTACGGCTTCGACAGGCGTGTTCCTGGGTTGCTCGGGGTACAGCCTGCCGCCGAAAGAGCGCTGCAAGGCCACCGTTAACCTGGTGCCGGGCGACGAGATTGCTGCGGACGACGAAGGTGAATCCGAGTCGCTGGTACTGCTGGGCAAACATCGTTGCCCGATTTGCAGCACGGCGATGGATGCCTACCTGCTGGATGAGAAGCACAAGCTGCACATCTGCGGTAACAACCCGGATTGTGTGGGTTACGAAATCGAAGAAGGCAACTACCGCATCAAAGGCTACGAAGGGCCGAGCCTGGAGTGCGACAAGTGCGGCAGCGAAATGCAGCTTAAAACGGGCCGTTTCGGTAAGTTCTTCGGTTGCACCAACCCTGAATGTAAAAACACCCGCAAACTGCTGAAAAACGGTGAGGCGGCGCCTCCGAAAATGGATCCGGTGAAAATGCCGGAGCTTAAGTGCGAGAAAGTCAACGACACCTACATCCTGCGTGACGGTGCATCGGGCTTGTTCCTGGCGGCGAGCCAGTTCCCGAAAAACCGTGAAACTCGTGCGCCGTTGGTGATGGAGATCATTCCTCATAAGGATGAGATTGATCCCAAGTATCACTTTCTGTGTGAAGCGCCGAAGAAAGACCCGGATGGTCGCCCGGCGGTTATTCGCTACAGCCGCAAAACCAAAGAGCAATACGTGCAGACGGAAGTGGATGGCAAGCCCACAGGCTGGCGTGCGTTCTACGAGGGTGGTAGCTGGAAAGTCGAAGACAAGCGTAAAGAAAAAGACGCTTGATACCGAGCTGACTGGCTAAAAAAAACCGCGCAAGGGCTGCATGCCTTGCGCGGTTTTTTTGTTGGCAGAATATGCCTATGCGTGATGGCTAGCGATTGAGTCAACGCTGCCCCACGTGAGGGCGAACTTGCTTCGTGATCGTTTGATCTGTCTGGTGGAGGGGGATCGCACAGGCAAGCGCCAAAAACAAAAGATCGCAGCCTTGGGCAGTTCCTGCGTAGGCAAAATCGTTATAAATGCCCGCATCGCGGCCTTGCGCCAATATGCCCTAATCCCTGAGACTGCTGGCCAGCCCTTATTCAATTTGCTGTGGAGCGCCTCAACATGGCTCACGAACTCTATACCCGTACCAATCAGAAAATTTATTTCGCTGGCCTGGCGCTTGAGGCTATGAACAAGGCGGGCGAAGGCCGGGCCATGAATGCTCAGGCGCTGGTTCAGGCTGAGCGCGAGTCAGCTGTGTTTCATCTGTATGGGGCACTTTTGGGTTTGTGTCACGAGATTGCTGGTTTTTATCGCTTGCCTCAGGTCACTGCCACCCGTGTTGAGTTGCTGCTGACTCAAGAAGTGTTGGATACGGTTGCGATTCCAGAATTGGCTGAAATGGTCGAACTGGCACGAGCGCCGCACACCTGGTTGGCGCAATTGGTTGCGACTCATGCAGCGTTGTACCAGCCGTTGCAAGCGCCGAAGAAGGTTAAGGTAGACGTGTTTCAGCCTCTGATCGAGACAGTCAGCCTGGAGGACGAGGCGCCCGGGGAGTTGAGTCGCGAGACGCTGGAAGAGTGGCGTCAGAACCTCAAGGGTTTGGCCATTCGCTTTCGTGATGGACTCAACGAGTGTTGATGGTCGCGTATAAAACTGTACAGTCATTCATCAGTCAGTCACTAAACTGTCTTAGATCCTGGAAAAATTACAAAGGATGACTGATATAATCCCGCGCTTTCGTGGAGAACAAACTGATATGCCAACGTCCTTTCTAGAAATTGTCGAATTGCCAGACGGCCGTATCGAGTTGCGCCGGGCTGAAGACGAGGGGTCTTTGGTGACGCTCAACTTCTCTGAAGACGCCAAGGCTTTTCTTCAAGGTCAACACGTCGAGGTGGCCAAAGCCATGCTCAGCGTGGGTGTGCAGATGGCTGGCCGATTGGCCGAAGGCGAGCTTGAAAAAGACGAAGGGCCGCGCATCCTGCACTAGGCACTTAATGAGCAATGCGTGTCACCGACAGGCTTGAGCGTTGCGCACAAGCCCTGTATTCAGCCCAGGCGAATATTCAAGCTTTGCCCATGTCCGGTACGTGCTGCGCCAATCAGTTGTTGGCGAGCGGCGACGGTCAACGGGTTTATCCAGCTGACCACGGTATGGCTGCGACCTAAACGCAGCGCTTCGCAGGTGAGTTGCATGGCGCTTTTGTTGCCGTTGGGTAGCAGGAGCAAAATACGCTCGCGGTTCAACCCGGCATCGCGCAGCCAGCTTTGAGTCAGGCTGGCAGGCGGTGCTATCAGGGTCAGCCATCGGTCGTCTTGTTGCTCGCTCAATTCGCGGAGCATGGGGGCCAGCAGGTTCAGGCAGTTTCCGGCAGCACCGCGCAGCGACAACTCACTGAAGACTTCAGGTTCGGCGCTCCAGGGCGCATCGAGTACTTCTTTGATCGCGCAGGGCCTGGGTTGCGCCATGAACACTTCGAACAGAGGGAGTTGTGCTGGTAGCGGAGTGTGTGGGAACTGCATGGCGTCTCCTTTTAGCGGCGGATAACGCCGACGCTCAGGCCTTCGATAATCAGCTCTTGCTCTTTGAGATTGACCTCAATGGGCGCGAAATCCGGGTTTTCAGCGATCAGCCAGACCTTGCTGCCTTCACGCTTGAAGCGCTTTACAGTGACTTCGTCGTCAATGCGGGCCACTACAATCTGGCCGTTTCGGGCTTCGCGGCAGGTATGGACCGCTAGGAGGTCGCCATCAAAGATGCCGACGTCCTTCATGCTCATGCCTTGTACCCGCAGCAAATAGTCGGCGCGCGGGTGGAAGAAGGTCGGATTGATGTTGCAGGACTCTTCGACGTGCTCTTGCGCCAGGATCGGGGCGCCTGCAGCGACTCTGCCGATGATGGGTAGGGTAGATTCGTCAACCTTGGCCTCAAAGCCGGGGATGCGAATGCCGCGAGAAGCGCCGGGGGTCATTTCGATAGCGCCCTTGCGAGCAAGGGCCTTGAGGTGCTCTTCAGCGGCGTTGGGGGATTTGAAACCCAGTTCCTGTGCGATCTCGGCACGGGTGGGCGGGTATCCGTTTTCATCCAGGCATCGCTTGATGAAGGCCAGGATCTCAGCTTGGCGTGGCGTCAGTTTTAACATAGTGATCGCTCTGTCTTTTTATACAGTGACTGGGATTATATACAGTGAAGGCTTATTGGCAATCACCCATTTCCAGCCATCCGCTGGACGGTCAATGGCGGGTTGAGTGAGCCGTCTTTTATCAGGCGAAGCCTTGCTGGCGGGGGCTGTGGTTAAATGCCAGACCGCCCGGTCGCAAACCGAATACGCCGCCTTGACTTTTTACAAGTCGAAACGTATGTTTCAAACAACTGTTTAAATGTTTTGTCAGGCGGAGTAGCCATGGCCCAGTCGGAAACCGTTGAACGTATCCTTGATGCTGCTGAGCAGCTGTTCGCGGAAAAAGGTTTTGCTGAAACTTCATTACGGCTGATCACCAGCAAAGCCTCGGTCAACCTTGCGGCGGTCAATTACCATTTTGGTTCAAAAAAAGCGCTGATCCAGGCGGTTTTCTCGCGCTTTTTGGGGCCGTTTTGCGCCAACCTTGATCGCGAGCTGGAGCGTCGTCAATCCAAGCCCGAAAATCGCCCCAGCCTTGAAGAGCTGTTGGAAATGCTGGTTGAGCAGGCGCTGGTGATTCAGCCGCGCAGTGGTAATGACCTGTCCATTTTCATGCGCTTGCTGGGTTTGGCGTTCAGCCAGAGCCAAGGGCACTTGCGTCGCTATCTGGAAGACATGTACGGCAAGGTTTTCCGCCGTTATATGGTGCTGGTGAACGAAGCTGCGCCTCAGATCCCGCCCATTGAGCTGTTTTGGCGTGTGCACTTTATGCTCGGCGCAGCGGCGTTCAGCATGTCGGGGATCAAAGCCTTGCGTGCCATCGCAGAAACCGATTTTGGGGTTAATACTTCAATCGAGCAGGTGATGCGTTTAATGGTGCCATTTCTCGCGGCCGGTATGCGTGCACAAACCGGTGTCACGGACTCGGTGATGGCCAACGCCCAGCTTCGTCCCCGCAGTAAAACCCCACCGGTCGCCGTCAAGGTTTGACCGCCTGCGGGTGGGCGCGGCAGCTTTGTTCCGCTAAGCTAGCCGCCATGCCCAGCCCTGACTTATTCCCGTCTATTGATTCGCCGCTGCCTCTCTGGTGCGTGGCGTTCAGGCGTGTGCCTGCACCGTTGAACCGGGGAATAAGCGCTTTCTCTCTTAAGGATTTTCCATGAGTTGTGCCCTGCAAGGCTCCTTGATGGTGGACGTCGCCGGTACCTGGCTGACGGCCGAAGACCGGCAATTGCTGCGCCAGCCTGAGGTGGGCGGGTTGATCATCTTTGCCCGCAACATTGAGCATCCGCGGCAGGTGCGTGAGTTGAGTGCGTCGATTCGTGCCGTGCGCCCCGATTTGCTGTTGGCCGTCGACCAAGAAGGCGGCCGGGTGCAGCGTCTGCGCCAGGGCTTTGTGCGTCTTCCGGCCATGCGCGCGATAGCCGATAACCCCCATGCCGAGTACCTGGCAGAGCAATGCGGCTGGATCATGGCCACTGAAGTGTTGGCCGTCGGCCTGGATTTAAGCTTTGCCCCGGTACTGGACCTTGATTACCAGCGCAGCGCGGTGGTGGGCACTCGTTCTTTCGAGGGGGATCCTGAGCGAGCGGCTTTGTTGGCGGGTGCTTTTATTCGCGGGATGAATGCTGCGGGTATGGCTGCTACGGGTAAGCATTTTCCTGGGCACGGGTGGGCAGAGGCTGATTCTCATGTAGCCATTCCTACTGATGAACGCAGTCTTGAGCAGATCCGCGCCCACGACCTGGTGCCATTTGCCCGTTTGAGCAAGCACCTGGCGGCCGTGATGCCTGCGCATGTGATTTACCCGCAAGTCGATAGCCAGCCAGCCGGGTTCTCGCGACGCTGGTTGCAGGAGATTTTGCGTGGCGAACTGCAATTTGACGGCGTCATTTTCAGTGATGACCTGTCGATGGCCGGCGCGCACGTGGCGGGCGATGCTGCCAGCCGCATTGAAGCGGCCTTATCGGCCGGTTGCGACATGGGCCTGGTGTGCAACGACCGTGCAGCTGCCGAGCTGGCGCTCAGTGCGGCCCAGCGCCTCAAGGTCACGCCATCGCCACGCATTGCGCGTATGCGGGCTCAGGCCTGGGCCAGTACCGATTATCGCCAAAGCCCGCGTTGGCAGGTGGCGATGGGCGCGCTCAAAGATGCTCAACTGATCGATTAACTGAAGTTTTAAGAGGCATGGCTCAATGACGGTTTACGCAATTATTGGTGGCACGGGACTGACTCAACTCGACGGGTTGACTATTAGTCGCTCGTTGGCCCTCGACACCCCTTACGGCCCAACCTCGGCGGATATTCAGATCGGTGAGTTTGGCGGTCGTGAAGTACTGTTTCTGGCGCGCCACGGTCATCCGCATCGTGTACCGCCACACCAGGTCAACTACCGTGCCAACCTGTGGGCGTTGAAACAGGCCGGGGCCGAGGCGATTTTGGCGGTGAACGCTGTGGGCGGGATCCACATGGCCATGGGCACCGGGCATTTCTGCGTGCCGCACCAATTGATCGACTACACCAGTGGTCGTGAACACACCTATTTCGCCGGTGATCTGGAGCATGTCACTCACATCGACTTCAGCTATCCCTACACCGAGTCCCTGCGCGAACAACTGATCAACGCGCTGGCGGCTGAGGGGTGTGCCTACAGCAGCCACGGCGTGTACGCGGCCACTCAAGGCCCGCGACTTGAGACGGTGGCTGAAATTGCCCGTCTTGAGCGCGATGGTTGCGACATTGTCGGTATGACCGGCATGCCGGAAGCGGCACTGGCCCGTGAGTTGGACCTTGATTACGCCTGTCTGGCGTTGGTGGTCAATCCGGCAGCAGGCAAGTCCACGGCGATCATCACCATGGCTGAAATCGAACAGGCGCTGCATGACGGCATGGGCAAGGTCAAAGCGACCCTGGCGCGCGTACTGGCGGGTTAACGCAACATCTGCAGGAGCGAGCGTGCTCGCGATCCTTTAAAAGATCAAAAGATCGCGAGGCAAGTTCGCTCTGCAGCGTTATGGATTGTTTCAGCGTTTCTCGACTTTAGGCGGCAACGGTGCAAACAGCGCATCGATGTCGTCGTCCTGCAATTTCCAGTCTCCGGCCATTCGACCGTCTAACACTCCTGCAGCCAAATCCGACTTTTCTTGCTGCAGGTGCTGGATTTTCTCTTCCACGGTGCCGCGCGCAATCATCTTGTACACAAACACCGGTTTTTCCTGGCCGATGCGATAGGCACGGTCGGTGGCCTGGTTTTCAGCGGCCGGGTTCCACCACGGATCGTAGTGAATCACCGTGTCGGCTTCGGTCAGGTTTAATCCCACACCACCGGCCTTGAGGCTGATCAGGAAGATTTGCAGGGTGCCGCTCTGAAAATCTTTAACCGGCGCACGTCGATCACGGGTTTGCCCGGTCAGCAGCGCGTAACGGACATTGCGCTTTTTCAGTTCCGCTTCGATCAGCCCCAGCATTGAAGTGAACTGCGAAAACAGCAGAATGCGACGACCCTCGGCAAACAGTTCTTCGAGCATCGCCATCAGGCTGTCGAGCTTGCCTGAGGTACTGCCTTTTTTGGGCGGGGTATCGCTGACCAGCCTCAGGTCGCAACAGACCTGGCGCAGTTTGAGCAACGCTTCAAGGATGATGATCTGGCTGCGGCCTACGCCTTTGCGGGTAATTTCGTCGCGGACTTTTTTGTCCATCGCCAGGCGCATCGTTTCGTATACGTCGCGCTGTGCTTCGTTGAGATCGACCCAATGGATAATCTCGGTTTTCGGTGGTAACTCGGTCGCCACCTGCTCTTTGGTGCGGCGCAACAGGAATGGTTTGATTCGCGCATTGAGGTGCTGCAAACGCTCGTCGTTGCCCTGGCGTTCAATCGGCACCCGGTAGTCACGGTTGAAAGCCTTGACGTCGCCCAGCCAGCCGGGGAGCAAGAAGTGAAACAGCGACCACAGCTCGCCCAAGTGGTTTTCCAGCGGTGTGCCGCTCAGGCACAGGCGCTGACGTGCGCTGAGTTCGCAGGCCGCTTGTGACGCCTTGCTGCCGGGATTCTTGATGTACTGCGCTTCGTCCAGAATCAGCACATGCAGAGGCAGTTTGGCCAAGTGCTCAATGTCTTTGGGCAGCAGCGCGTAGGTGGTCAGGATCAGGTCGTAGTCGTTGAGGTGCTCGAAGTGTTTTTTACGCGTCGCGCCATACAGCGCCAGCACCTTGAGTTGCGGGGTGAAATGCGCCGCCTCGTCCAGCCAGTTGGGAATCAGGCTGGTTGGCATCACCACCATGGCCGGGCGATCCAGTCGACCAGCGTTCTTCTCGCACAGAATATGCGCCAGGGTTTGCAGGGTTTTGCCCAGGCCCATGTCGTCCGCAAGAATGCCGCCGACTTCCAGCTGGCGCAGTGACTGCATCCAGCTAAGACCTTCAAGCTGGTAAGGGCGCAGATTGGCATTCAGGCCGTCGGGAGCCTCGACGCTGAAGTCTTTGATGTCGCGCAAGCGCTGGGCAAAACTGCGAATGTGCTCGCCGCCTTCCCAGCGCAAGGGCAGTGTATCCAGCGCGTTGAGACGGGGTGCATCGGCACTTTTGATCCGCAGCGTGGTGGCGCCCGGTTCGCCCAGGTAGAACTCGCCCAGCGTCGCCAACACCGGTTTTAGCCGCCCGTACGGCAGGGCCACTTGCAGTGGGCCGTGGCTGCTGTTCGGTGTGGCCGGGATATTGACCAGAATCAGTTCGTCGTCGCGGCGCTTGGCGAGCTTTTCGGGGCTCAGGATGTCGGTATGTGAACGCATCAGGTTTAGCAGAATCGGCAGCAAGCTCAGGCGCTGGCCGTTGACTATGATCCCCAGTTCCAGGTCGAACCAGTCGTGTTCGGGGGCTTCGTCGACGTTGGCGTACCAGTCTTCGACCGGGCTCAGGTCAAAGCCGAAGTCCTCGTCAATCTGCAACTCCCAGCCTTGCTCACGCAGGCCGGGCATCTGGTTCAGGGTGAAATTGAGCCAGGCGCTGTCGTTAACCATCTCAAACAACTCGCCAGCACTCTCCGGCAGGGCTTTGCTCTGGCGGGTGGCAATTTTGAAACCCAGTTCGCGCAACTGTTCGCGAAAGGCATTTTCAGCCTCGGGGTGGCGCTTGATTCGCAGAGTCTGGTGTTCCTGGCGAATCAGCACGTCTGCATTTTTTTGCCCGCTGACGTACTGCCCAAGGTAGTTGAATGACAGCGCGGCGCGATGCTGGATGTAGCGCTGCATT
Organism: Pseudomonas sp. NPDC096917; assembly: GCF_044762555.1. NCBI lineage: Bacteria > Pseudomonadati > Pseudomonadota > Gammaproteobacteria > Pseudomonadales > Pseudomonadaceae > Pseudomonas > Pseudomonas sp. NPDC096917. Next base: position 103,948 of record NZ_JBIWEO010000015.1, read on the forward strand.
TTGCCATTGCGCGGCTCAAAGGCGCTGAACTCGGCGCTTGCCAGCCACAGACGCGGTATCGGTTGCACGTCCTCGCTCAGCACTTCGGGCAGTTTGTTGGGACGGCGCGAGTCGAGCACCGCCTGGAGTTTTTCCAGAAGCTCGGCGTCCTGGGCAGCAGCGGGGTAGTTCAAGGTGTCTTCAATCTTCAGTAATACGGCAGCGGTGTGCTTGCAGTTGGTGCGCACGGGGCAGGTGCAGTTCGCGCTCACCAAAAGCAGGGTGCCCTTGGCTGACTCGCGTAGTTGAATGCTTTGACGGTAAACGTTTTCTCCGGAGCCCTGACAGCTGGCCGTGATCAGGCTGTCGCCGATCTGGGCGATCCTCACACGGTTTTCCCGAGTGTAGCGTCGGCCACGCTCCAGGCTTTGTTCTTTGAATCGACTGACCCAAGTCGGTGCGAGCGGCTTGGTCAGTCGAGCGGTCAGGTTCTGAGGCATGGGTGTTTCATTGCGCAGGGCCCATCAGGACGACTTCGGTGTGAGGCGCTCAAACAGCGCTTCGAGGGTGTTGAAGCGTTCTTCCGGGCGCTCCATAGGCACCATGAATTTAAAGAGGGTGGCGCCTTCGAACTTGTAGCGGTTGGGTTGGCCTTGGATCAGTTTGATCAAGGTCAGTGGGTCAACCGGTGTGTCGCTGGCAAACTCAATTCGCCCGCCCTGTGGTCCCGCATCGACTTTTTTAATGCCCAGTTGCTCGGCCTGCAACTTGAGCAGGGTAATGCGCACCAGGTTTTTGGTCGGTTCGGGGAGCAGGCCAAAACGGTCGATCATCTCGACTTGTAAATCCTTGAGGCCGTCTTCATCGTTGGCCGAGGCGATGCGTTTGTAGAGAATCAGGCGGGTGTGCACGTCAGGCAGATAGGCTTCGGGAATCAGTGCCGGCACGCGCAGGTTGATCTCCGGCCCGCCACCGAGCGGCTGGTCGAGGTTGGGCTGTTCGCCCTTGCGAATCGATTTGACGGCCCGCTCAAGCATTTCCATGTACAGGGTAAAACCGACCGCCTGGATCTGGCCGCTTTGGCCGTCACCGAGTAATTCGCCCGCACCACGGATTTCCAAGTCGTTGGTGGCCAGGACAAAACCGGCACCCAGGTCCTGAGTATTGGCGATGGCTTCGAGGCGCTTTTGCGCGTCGCCGGTGATTTGCTGGCGCGGTGGCGTCAGCAGGTAGGCGTAAGCCTGGTGGTGACTACGCCCCACGCGGCCGCGCAGTTGGTGCAGTTGCGCCAGGCCGAACTTGTCGGCGCGCTCGATGATGATGGTGTTGGCGCTCGGCACGTCGATGCCGGTCTCGATGATGGTCGAGGCGATCAGCACGTTAAAGCGCTTGTGATAGAAGTCGCTCATCACCTGTTCGAGTTCGCGTTCGCGCATTTGGCCGTGGCCAATGCCGATTCGCGCTTCGGGCACCAACGCTGCCAGTTCTGCGGCGCATTTCTCGATGGTTTTGACGTCGTTATGCAGGTAGTACACCTGGCCGCCGCGCAGCAACTCACGCAGCAGCGCCTCTTTGACCGTGCTGTTGTTTTGCTCCATGACGAAGGTGCGCACCGACAGACGGCGCGCCGGTGGCGTGGCGATGATCGACAGGTCACGCATGCCCGACACTGCCATGTTCAGCGTGCGCGGGATTGGCGTGGCGGTGAGGGTCAGAATATCGACTTCACTGCGCAACGCTTTGAGCTGTTCTTTCTGGCGAACCCCAAAGCGGTGTTCTTCGTCGATGATCACCAGCCCCAGGTTTTTGATTTTGACGTCGTCTTGCAGCAGCTTGTGGGTGCCGATAACGATGTCGATCTTGCCTTCGGCCAGGTCAGCCACGGCTTGGTTAATTTCTTTGGCGGACTTAAAGCGGCTCATCACCTCAACCCGCACCGGCCAGTCGGCAAAACGGTCGCGGAAGCTGTTGTAGTGTTGTTGAGCAAGCAAGGTGGTCGGCACCAGAATCGCGACCTGACGGCCGCCGTGCACGGCAATAAAGGCTGCGCGCATGGCCACTTCGGTTTTGCCGAAGCCCACGTCGCCGCACACCAGGCGATCCATCGGCTTGGGCGACAGCATGTCGGCACGCACGGCTTCAATGGTGGTTTGCTGGTCCGGGGTTTCTTCAAACGGGAATCCGGCGCTGAACGTGGCGTAATCGGCTTTCGGGTCGGCAAATGCATAGCCTTCGCGAGCAGCACGGCGGGCATAGATGTCGAGCAACTCGGCGGCAACATCACGCACTTGTTCGGCAGCTTTGCGCTTGGCTTTTTGCCAGGTTTCAGAGCCCAGGCGATGCAGTGGCGCCAGTTCGTCATCGCTGCCGGTATAGCGGGCGATCAAGTGCAGGTTGGCCACTGGCACGTACAGCTTGGCGCCCTCGGCGTATTCGAGGGTCAGGAACTCGGCGACCTGGTTGTCGACTTCAAGCGTAGCCAACCCTTGATAGCGGCCCACGCCGTGGTCGATGTGGACCACGGGTGCGCCTTCGCGCAGTTCGGTGAGGTTTTTGATCACCGCATCGTTGTTGACGTCGGTGCGCTTTTCGCGGCGCCGACGCTGCATCACCCGTTGCCCGAACAGCGGGCTTTCGGCGATCAGCGCCAATGCCGGATCATCCAGCAACAGGCCTTCATCCAGCGGCGCAATCGTGATCGCCAGACGGTGTTTGCTGGCGACAAAGTCAGGCCAGCTGTCGACGGTTTTCGGGCGTAGCTTCAAGCGTTCGAGCAGTTCGAGCAGCACTTCGCGGCGGCCCGCCGACTCGGCGGTGAACAGCACGCGGCCATCAAACTGTTCAAGAAAACCAGACAGTGCGGCCAATGGCTGGTTGGCCTTGGCTTCAATGGCCAGGTTGGGCAGTTGATGGGCCGCAAAGCGTTCGCGACTGCTGCCAGTGTCTACGTCATCTTGGCTGGCGACCACGCGCGGCCAGTTTTTCAGGCGTGCAAAGCAGTCATCCACTGGCAGAAACAGTTCGGCGGGCGGCAAGAGGGGGCGCGAGGGGTCTATTCGACGTTCTTCGTAGCGGTTGCGCACGTCCGACCAGAAGTTCTCGGCGGCTTGTTCGATGCCCGGCAACGAAAACACCTGGGTGTCGCCTGGCAGGTAATCAAACAGGGTTGAGGTGTCGTCGAAAAACAGCGGCAGGTAGTACTCAATACCTGCAGGGGTAATTCCGCTGCTCAAGTCCTGAAAGATCGGGCAGCGACGGAAGTCGACATCGAACCGCTCGCGAAAGCGCGCCTTGAAGCGGGTCACGGCGTCCTTTTGCAGCGGGAACTCGCGCGCGGGCAGCAAGCGTACCGATTCGACCTTGTCGATGGAGCGCTGGGTTTCCGGGTCGAAGGTGCGCAGGGTTTCGATTTCGTCATCGAACAAGTCGATCCGATAGGGCAGTTTGCTGCCCATCGGGAATAGGTCGATCAGCGCGCCGCGCACCGCAAACTCGCCGTGTTCATACACCGTGTCGACGCAGCGATAGCCGCTGGCTTCGAGACGGGTGCGCATCTGCTCCACATCCAGCTTCTGCCAGACATCCAGCACCAGGCTGCTGCCCAGCAGGAACTTGGTCGGCGCCAGGCGATGTAGGGCGGTGGTGATCGGCACTACCAAAACCCCGTGATCCAGCTCTGGCAGCCGGTACAGGCTGGCGATGCGCTGGGAAATGATGTCTTGGTGTGGCGAGAACAGGTCGTAGGGCAGGGTTTCCCAGTCAGGGAAATGCAGCACTGGCAATTCGGGAGCGAAAAACCTCAGTTCCTGCTCAAGGCGTTCGGCGCTCTGGCTGTCTGCGGTCAGGAGCAGGGTGAAGCGCTTGGCGGCGCTGGCAGCTTCGGCAATGGCGAGGCTCAGGGCAGCACCGGGCAGATTGCTCCAGTGCTGTTTACCTGCCGTAGCAGGAAGTTTGGGTAGACGCAGGACGGGCACGGAAGGTTGAGCTCCAAGCGTTGCGGCAAAGTTGGCAATTGTAACGGTCAAGGGGGTGGCTGTCAGTTACCGTCTTTAGAGAGGCATGGAAATCAGTGGGTTGTGGTGTGAAAGACTGAATTAAAGGGGGCAGCGTACGATTAATCAGGCAGAAAGCAGGGGTTGTTAAATTTTTTTTGCCTTGATTTGCTGGGGCTTAATCGTTTCAGTATCGGTGTGTGACAGGCGTGCATTGCCCATGTCTGGGCACGGCGGCATAATGTAGCCCCTTTTTTCAGCCCCTACATGTGGAAGGTTCCCGTGACTCAGAAGCCCGACCAGTGTCTTGGTGAATGGATCGACCGTGAAGCACTCGCAGAAGCGATGATTCCGCTTATCGGTCAGCTTTACCGCAATAACAATGTGGTGAGTTCGATCTATGGCCGCAGCCTGATCAACCGTTCAGTCATTGCGATTCTCAAGGCTCACCGCTTTGCTCGCCATCGCCAGTCTGACGACAGCGAATTGTCCGTACACGAAACTTTCCCGCTGCTCAAGGCGATGAGCGAGCTTAAGCTCGGCGCCGCTTCGGTAGACCTGGGCAAGTTGGCTGTCAAGTTCAAGACGCAAGGCAATGGCCGTACTGCTGAGCAGTTCGTGCGTGAAGAACTGGCCGATGTAGTGGGTCAGCAAAACGCCTCTGCACGCAAAGGCACCGACGTTGTGCTGTACGGCTTCGGTCGTATCGGTCGTCTGCTGGCACGCATTCTGATTGAAAAAACCGGTGGCGGCGACGGCCTGCGTCTGCGCGCCATTGTTGTGCGCAAAGGCGCCGAAAACGATCTGGTCAAGCGCGCAAGCCTGCTGCGTCGTGACTCGGTGCATGGTCCGTTCGATGGCACCATCGTGATCGATGAAGTCAACAACACCATCACCGCCAACGGCAACCTGATCCAGGTTATCTACGCGAAAAACCCTACCGAGGTGGATTACACCCAGTACGGCATTCAAAACGCACTGCTGGTGGATAACACCGGTGTATGGCGTGACGCCGATGGCCTGGGCCAGCATTTGGCTTGCCCTGGTATCGACCGCGTGGTGCTCACTGCGCCGGGCAAGGGCAAGCTGAAGAACATCGTCCACGGCATCAACCACGGCGAAATCACCGCAGACGACAAGATCATCTCGGCGGCATCCTGCACCACCAACGCTATCGTGCCGGTGCTCAAGGCTGTCAACGACAAGTTCGGCATCGTCAACGGTCACGTTGAAACCGTCCACTCGTACACCAACGACCAAAACCTGATCGACAACTTCCATAAAGGCGATCGCCGTGGTCGTTCGGCCGCGTTGAACATGGTCATCACCGAAACCGGCGCTGCGACCGCTGCGGCCAAGGCATTGCCTGAGCTGGCTGGCAAGCTGACCGGTAACGCGATTCGCGTTCCAACGCCGAACGTGTCGATGGCTATCCTCAACCTGAACCTTGAGAAGTCGGCTACCCGTGAAGAAATGAACGAGTACCTGCGTCACATGGCGTTGCACTCCGATCTGCACAAGCAAATCGACTTCGTGAGCTCGCAGGAAGTGGTTTCCACTGACTTCGTAGGCTCACGTCACGCCGGTGTTGTTGATGCTGAAGCGACCATCTGCAATGACAACCGCGTTGTGCTGTACGTGTGGTACGACAACGAATTCGGTTACAGCTGCCAGGTAGTGCGCGTAATGGAAGACATGGCCGGGGTTAACCCGCCAGCGTTTCCACGCTAAATACCACGCCTAAAAAAAACCCCGATTTGTCGGGGTTTTTTTATGCGCGGTATTGAGTGTTGAGCTGAACGCTACAAGCTGTAAAACCTGCAGGCTGCAGCTTAAGCCGCTTGCGCTATACGCAACTCATGCTTGTTACCGCGGAACAACACTACGGTCGCAATCAGCCCCAAAACCGCCGCCCCGGTGAGCCACAAGCCCGGTGCTGCCTTGTTGTCCAGCACGTGGATCAGGTACGTGCACGCCGCCGGGGTGAAACCACCAAAAGTCGCTGTCGCCAGGCTGTAGGCCAGCGAGAAGCCGGTGGTACGCACCTCAATCGGCATGATTTCGGTCAGGGCAACCACCATGGCGCCGTTGTATGAGCCATACAGGAACGACAACCACAGCTCTACGATGAGCAAGTGACTGAAGCTGGGGTTGGCCACCAGCCATGACAGCGCTGGGTAAGCCGTCAGAATCGCCAGTATGGTTGCACCTAGCAGCAAGGGTTTGCGGCCAACCTTGTCCGACAGTGCCCCCATGACCGGCAGCCAAAAGAAGTTCGACAGGCCAATACACACTGTTACCAGCAGCGCTTCCAAGTCTGTCAGGTGCAGTTCTGCCTTGCCGAAGGTCGGGGTGTAGGCGGTGATCAGGTAGAACGACACCGTGGTCATGACGACCAAGGCCATGCCGCCCAAGACCAAGCCAAAGTTCTGCCCTATAGAAGTTACGATTTCACGCAGGGTAGGGTGATGTTTACGGGCTTCAAACTCAGGGGTTTCTTCCATCGATTTCCGAATGACAAAGATCACTGGCACGATCATGCAGCCAATCAGAAACGGAATGCGCCATCCCCAGTCACCCATGTCTTCTGGGCTCAACCAGTGGTTGAGGCCCACGCCGAGCAAACCGGCAAACACCACGGCGGCTTGCTGGCTAGCGGACTGCCAGCTAACGAAGAAGCCTTTGCGACCCGGTGTGGCGATTTCCGCCAGGTAAACCGATACGCCGCCCAGTTCCACCCCCGCCGAGAAGCCTTGCAGCAAGCGGCCGAGCAATACCAGTAGCGGTGCTGCAACGCCCAGGGTGGCATAACCCGGTACGCAGGCAATCAGCACAGTGCCCATGGCCATGAGTGCGAGGGTGATGATCAAGCCTTTGCGACGACCATGACGGTCGATGTAAGCGCCCAGAAAAATCGCACCTAGTGGGCGCATCAGAAAGCCGGCGCCGAAGGTCGCGAGGGCAAGCATGAGTGATGCGAAAGCGCTGTCGCTGGGGAAGAAGGTTTTGGCAATGGCCGTGGCGTAAAAGCCAAAGACCATGAAGTCGAACATTTCGAGAAAGTTACCGCTGACAACGCGAAAAATCGCCTTGCCTTTGCCCGTACTGGAGGCCATCAGAAATCACCCGCTTTTATCTGTTTTATGCGTAATCCATGTTTTTTACTCGTCCACACTGCAAGATCAAGGCGTACGCCGTTGTACAAAACAGTTTTGTAACGATATGTGTATCGGTGAGTGTAGGCAACTTTTGTTACGGCTACCTGGGCGCTATGGCCTTTGGGCCAATAGCTCCTGGCGAAGTTTTTCGGGTAGCCCTTCGGGTGCGAGCCAGATGCCCAGATAGAGTCTGGCCAGCTCATGATTTTGGCTGTTGTAGATCACCGAGCCATTACGCTCAATGTTCAGCCCGCGTTTTGGGTCGTAGTCCAGTGCGTAGCGATCACCGCGCTTGATATCGCCGAAGCTGCTTTGCAGTTTTTTGAGTTCGGCCTCCTGGCGGGTCAGAAAAGCAACAGAGTGCTGGCGTTTGAGAATGGTGGTGCTGGCATCGGTGATGTCGCTGTGATTCAGGTCGCGCAGGTAGAACAACTCCAGGCGCAAATCGCGCTGATCGTCAAAAGCCTGTTGTGGGGTGACGTCGGGCGGGGTGTACAGTGCGGCGGCGTAGATGTCCGCCCACAAATACTTCAGCACAATCTGACTTTTGCGCGGCATGACCTGTGAACCGTCATGCCACTGCGCTGGAAAGTTCGCTTCCTTGAACAGCGCAGCTTCATCGGCCAGGCTGGTGGCGCTGTACACCAACAAAAGAACGATCAATATCTGACGCATGGTGGCGGGCCCTGATCGAGAGTGGTTAGAGGTTATGCCAGTTTTGTAAATCGAGTGTGCAGGCTGTTACAAATCTATAAGCGCTGCTGAACATGTCATGTAGTGAATGCAAAATTAGCCTACGACAAGACCAAGGGTTAATGTTCGCGGCGCTCAGGCTTCTATAGACTGTGTCCCACGTTTTGACCCTTCATGACGCTGGCCGCGACATGATTTAGCCGTAGGTGCCCAGCGTGGTGCCACGGCCTGTTCTGAGGAGTACGCATGGCTGTCTACAACTACGATGTAGTGGTACTGGGCTCTGGCCCTGCAGGAGAAGGTGCGGCAATGAACGCCGCAAAAGCAGGGCGCAAGGTGGCGATGGTCGATAGCCGGCGTCTGGTCGGCGGCAACTGCACGCACTTGGGCACGATCCCGTCCAAAGCCTTGCGTCACTCGGTTCGCCAGATCATGCAGTTCAACACCAACCCGATGTTCCGGGCCATTGGTGAGCCGCGCTGGTTTTCGTTCCCGGACGTGCTGAAAAGCGCCGAAAAAGTCATTTCCAAGCAAGTGGCTTCACGCACCGGTTACTACGCGCGCAACCGTGTTGACCTGTTCTTCGGCACCGGCAGCTTCACCGACGAACAAACCATTGAGGTGGTGTGCCCTAACGGCGTCGTTGAAACCCTGATGGCCAAGCAGATCATTATCGCCACCGGCTCGCGTCCGTATCGCCCGGCCGACATCGATTTCACTCACTCGCGGATCTACGATAGCGACACCATCCTGAGCCTGGGCCACACCCCGCGTAAGTTGATTATTTACGGCGCGGGCGTGATCGGTTGCGAATACGCGTCCATCTTCAGCGGCCTGGGTGTGTTGGTTGAACTGGTGGATAACCGTGAGCAACTGCTGAGCTTCCTCGACTCCGAGATCTCGCAGGCCCTGAGCTATCACTTCAGCAACAACAACATCACTGTTCGTCACACTGAAGAGTACGAACGCGTCGAAGGCGTTGAAAACGGCGTGATCCTGCACCTCAAGTCCGGCAAGAAGATCAAGGCCGACGCCTTGCTCTGGTGCAATGGCCGTACGGGTAATACCGACCAGTTGGGCCTGGAAAACGTAGGTCTTAAAGCCAACGGCCGTGGTCAGGTGCATGTTGATGAAAACTACCGCACCGATATACCGAACATTTATGCCGCCGGGGATGTGATCGGTTGGCCAAGCCTGGCAAGTGCCGCCCACGACCAGGGCCGTTCAGCTGCAGGCAGCATTGTCGATAACGGCAGCTGGCGTTTCGTGAATGACGTGCCGACCGGCATTTACACCATTCCGGAAATCAGCTCGATCGGTAAGAACGAGCAAGAACTGACGCAGGCCAAAGTGCCGTATGAAGTGGGCAAGGCGTTCTTCAAGAGCATGGCGCGTGCACAGATTGCTGGCGAGCCTCAGGGTATGCTGAAAATCCTGTTCCACCGTGAAACCCTTGAAGTGCTGGGCGTTCACTGCTTCGGTTATCAGGCTTCAGAAATCGTGCACATCGGTCAGGCGATCATGAACCAGCCGGGCGAACTGAACACCCTCAAATACTTCGTCAACACCACGTTCAACTACCCGACCATGGCCGAAGCCTATCGGGTAGCTGCCTATGATGGCCTGAACCGGCTTTTTTAAGCGGCTCCGGCCGGTGGCCTGAGCCGGCCGGGGAGACCGATTTCAGCCATTCCCAAGGGTGGCAGTGGCCAAACCGGGAAAGTCTGTAATCAGGCTGTCGACGCCGAAATCAGCGAGCCTGCGCATGAGCGCAGGTTCGTTGACTGTCCATACCGACACATGCAAACCCTGGCGCTGGGCTTTTTTCAGGCGTTCAGGCGTGCAGAGTGTCCAGTTCAACGCCAAAATCTCGCAACCATAGTTCTGGGCGACCTTCAGCGGGTCGAGCCATGCGCTCTCGTCGGCGACCAGTCCGCGTGACAGGTCCGGGGTCAGCTCCTGCGCGGCCTTGAGTACTTCCCGCGAGCTGGAGGTGACGGTGACCTTGTCCATCAGGCCGTGGCGTACAGCCATTTCGCGAATCGCCAGGACGGTAGTGGCGGCGCGTGTGCGCGATGCGCTTTTGACTTCGAGCTGCCAGTGTTCGAAGTCGCACTTTTCAAACAACTCTTCAAGACGCGGGATCGGGCACGGATGCACCCAGCCCGGGCCGCCTTTGCGTGCGTCATAGGTCACCAGATCGGCGGCCATCTGTTCGATGACCTTGCCGCGGCGATCAGTGGTGCGCTTGAGGGTCGGGTCGTGGATCACCATCAGCTCGCCATCTTTGGACAAGTGCAGATCGAGTTCGCAGCGACGAACGCCATGCTTGAGGCATTGCTCAAAGCTGGCGAGGGTGTTTTCAGGTGCTTCGCCTTTGGCGCCGCGATGGCCATAAATCAGGGTCACAATTGCTCCTTTTTGCAGCTTCACTGCGTTTACAGGGGGCCATTGAAGGCTTATTCGGTCGTTGGTTCGTCCAGTTCGCGCGCCAGTCGGCGTGCCTGAGCTTGTTTCTGCAAAATGTAACGGGCCAACAATTGGCGTTGGGTCTCGGTCAGCGATTCAAATTCGGTAACAAATTGGTAGCGATCCTCTTGGGCCTGGCACTCGACGACGCGGGCACGCAGCAGCAAACCAAGGGCTTGCGGCATCAGCACCAGCTTGACGGACAGATGGCTGCCCGGTGGGTAAGCGTTCGGGTAATGAAATTCGATACCGCTTTCAGACAACTTGACCGGCTGCAGTTCACCGATTTTGCCCAGCACCGTTTGCGCAACGATCTGGCTGAGCAGGTCGACGCGTTTGTTCAGGGTTTTCAGGTAGCTGGACAGCGCTCGGTCGCGCTCGCTGATCTGGCGCAACAGGTGCTGGGACTCAAATTCGCTGAGGTGCAATTCACTGAGTAAATTGAACAGCGGCGATGCATCCTGCAACACTTTGCCGCTATCGGCGTCTGGGGCTGACAGCGGGCTTATTTCCAGTGCGATCACGTCATCGATACGGTAGTATTCGCGGCGATTTGCTTCATCTAATGTCGACATGGCGAACCCATGATGGCGGCTGTGGTCAGAGTGTAAAGCTGCTTATCAGGCCCCGCCACAAGGACGCCTTCTTTTCCCCAGAACAAGCCCCGACATGTTCAGACCTCTCTTCGTATTTATTGGCACGCGTTATACCCGTGCAAAGCGCCGCAATCATTTTGTGTCGTTCATTTCGCTGACTTCAATGATCGGACTCGCCCTCGGCGTGGTTGTAATGATTGTCGTGCTCTCGGTCATGAACGGCTTCGATCATGAAATGCGTACCCGCGTGTTAGGCATGGTGCCCCACGCGACCATCGTTGGCGAGCAGCCAATCAGTGACTGGCAAAGCCTGGCAACCAGGGTTAAGCAAAACCCGAAGGTAGAGGCCGTAGCGCCGTTTACTCAGATGCAGGGTTTGCTGACCCACGATGGCAATGTGCAGAAAGTGCTGCTCAATGCCATCGATCCGGTGCAGGAACGCAAGGTTTCGATCATCGACCACTTCATGCTTGAGGGTCAGCTGGATTCGCTGACCCCCGGCAGCTTCGGCATCATTATTGGTGACAAGGCTGCCAAGGCGCTCGGTGTGGGGGTGGGCGACAAACTGACATTCGTTGCGCCGGAAGTTACCGTGACCCCAGCCGGGATGTTCCCTCGCATGAAGCGTTTCACTGTGCAGGGCATCTTCCATGTTGGCGCAGGTGAAATCGACGGCTACCTGGGGTTGACCAACTTGCAGGATCTGGCGCGTTTGCAGCGCTGGAAGCCTGATCAGGTACAAGGCTTGCGCCTCAAGTTTGACGACCTGTTCCAGGCCCCGCGCACCGCGTGGGAAATCGCCCAACAGTTGGGTGATGGTCAGTATTACGCCCGTGACTGGACCCGTACCCACGGCAACCTGTACCAAGCCATCCGCATGGAAAAGGCCATGATTGGCTTATTGTTGTTGCTCATTGTTGCTGTGGCAGCGTTCAACATCATTTCCACGCTGGTCATGGTGGTCAATGACAAGAAAGGTGACATCGCGATCCTGCGAACCCTGGGTGCGACACCCGGCACGATCATGGCCATCTTCATGGTGCAAGGGACCGTCATTGGTGTGGTCGGGACGGCCATTGGTGCGGTGGTCGGGATCTTGGCTGCGCTGAATGTCAGTGCTGCCATCTCGGCCCTTGAAGGCCTGATCGGTCACAAGTTTCTCAACGCGGACGTGTACTTCATCGACTACCTGCCCTCGCAATTGCAGGCCCAGGATGTGTTGATGGTGTGCGGCGCGGCGTTGGTTCTGAGTTTCCTCGCGACCTTGTACCCGGCTTGGCGTGCTGCGCGCACCCAGCCTGCGCAGGCGCTTCGTTATGAGTGAGTTGGGCATGAAAGAACAATCAGTGTTGAGTTGCCGCGACTTGGGCAAGTCCTACGAGGAAGGTCCGGAGTCGGTGGTGGTGTTGTCGGGGCTGCAACTGGAGCTGCATCCGGGTGAGCGCGTGGCGATTGTCGGGACGTCGGGTTCGGGCAAAAGTACGTTGCTTAACCTGTTGGGGGGGCTTGATACCCCGACCACCGGCAGCGTCTGGCTGGCGGGCGAAGAGTTGTCGGCGCTGGGCGAAAAGGCCCGTGGCCTGCTGCGTAACCGTTCGCTGGGCTTCGTTTACCAGTTTCACCACTTGCTGGCGGAGTTCACTGCGCTCGAAAACGTGTGCATGCCGCTGCTGATCGGCAAAACCCCGATCCCTGAGGCACGTGAGCGGGCAACGGCCTTGCTGACCCGCGTTGGCCTGGGCCACCGCCTTGAGCACAAGCCCGCCGAGCTGTCGGGGGGGGAGCGTCAGCGTGTGGCAATTGCCCGTGCACTGGTCAACAACCCTGGGCTGGTCATGCTTGACGAGCCGACCGGCAACCTCGACTCGCATACCGCCCAAGGCATCCAGGACTTGATGCTGGAACTCAGCACCTCGATGCGCACCGCGTTCCTGGTGGTGACTCACGACATGAACCTGGCCCGGCAGATGGATCGCGTACTGCACCTTCAAGAAGGTCGCCTGACCGCGATTTGATCGGCCTAGCCCAGCGCCGGGTGACGGCGCCGGGTCTTTTATTTTTATACGGTGCCCGCGAATGTTCAGACCGTTATCGATTTTTATCGGCACGCGCTATACCCGCGCCAAGCGCCGCAATCGTTTTGTTTCGTTTATCTCCATGACTTCGATGATTGGCCTCGCCCTGGGCGTGCTGGCGATGATCGTGGTGTTGTCGGTGATGAACGGTTTCCAGCGTGAAATGAGTAACCGCATCCTCGGCATGGTGCCGCACGCGACCATCGTGGGCGTCAAGCCGATTGATGATTGGCGCCCGGTGGCCGAAGCCGCGATGAAAAACCCTGAAGTGACGGCCGCCGTGCCGTTTACCGAGATGGACGGCATGTTGTCCTACAAGGGGGCCATGCAGCCGATCCAGATCAGTGGTGTTGACCCGGCATTGGAAGGCCGGGTGTCGATCGTCACCCAGCACATCGTGCAGGGCAAACTTGAAGACCTGAAACCCGGCGAGTTCGGGGTTGTGCTCGGTGACATCACCGCGCGACGTTTTCGCTTGAGCGTGGGCGACAAAATCACCTTGATCGTGCCGGAAGCCAGCACCGCGCCGGGCGGGATTACCCCGCGTTTGCAGCGATTGAACGTGGTGGGCATCTTCAAGGTCGGGGCTGAACTGGATGGTTCGATGGGCCTGGTACATATGGCAGATGCTGCGGCTATCCAGCATTGGCAGCCGAATCAGGTGCAAAGCGTACGCCTGGCGGTCAAAGACCTGTACGCCGCGCCGCAGGTCTCGCAGCAAATCGCGGCGAGTTTGGGGGCGGACTACAAGCCTGACGACTGGACCCACACCCAGGGCAGTTTGTTCAGCGCCATGAAAATGGAAAAAACCATGATTGGCCTGTTGTTGCTGATGATCGTCGCCGTGGCGGCGTTCAACATCATCGCCACCTTGATCATGGTGGTGAACGACAAGGGCGCGGACATCGCGATCTTGCGCACCATCGGCGCGACACCGCGCCAGATCATGGCGATTTTCATGGTGCAGGGCACGGTGATCGGCATTGTCGGCACCTTGATTGGCGGCGTGCTGGGCGTAATTGCGGCGTTGAATGTCAGCGAGCTGGTGGGCTGGATGGAGCGTGTGTCCGGGCAGCACATATTCAGCTCTGATGTGTACTTTGTGAGCAACCTGCCATCAGAGCTGCAAGGCGGCGACGTGGCCTTGATCTGCGGCGCGGGGTTCTTGCTGAGTTTTCTGGCCACGTTGTACCCGGCGTACCGTGCAGCCAAGATCGAACCTGCGCACGCGCTGCGTTATTCCTGACGTCGATTGGCCTATTGCAGGAGCGAGCGTGCTCGCGATCTTTTGATCTTAAGATTGCGATCAAGCTCGTTCCTGCAACGGGTGTGTCAGGTATTGCAGGGCAATTCAATCACAAACCGCGTCACTCCTTCCTGCGACTCGCACCGAATCTGCCCGCCATGGGCGCGAATGATCGATTGGGTGATGGCCAATCCTAATCCCGCATGCTCGCTACTGCCTTCGCTGCGTGCCGGGTCGGCCCGATAAAACCGGTCAAACAAGCGTGGCAGCCACTCGGGAGCAATCCCGGTGCCCGTGTTTTCAATGCTGATGCGCACCCTGGCCGCGGCTTCGCTTATCAGTACTGTTATCGTGCCGCCAGCCGGTGTGTAGCGCAGTGCGTTATCCAGCAGGTTGGAGAGGGCACGACGCAGCATGCTGCGGTCTGCGGCGATGCGGGCATTGCCTTCGCAGGTCAGTGCAATCTGCGAGTCTTCGGCTGACAGCGTGTAAAACTCCAGCAGCGATTCCAGTTCATGGGCCAGGTCCAACGGCTCGCGGCGCGGTGTGAGCAAGCCATGGTCGGCCTTGGCCAGATACAGCATGTCGTTGACCAATTGCGCCATCCATTGCAGCTCTTCGAGGTTGCTGTGCAGCGCCTCTTTGTAGGCTTCGATGTCGCGCGGTCGGGTCAGGGTGACCTGGGTATGGGTAAGGACGTTCGACAGCGGCGTGCGCAGTTCATGCGCGATATCGGCGGAGAACGCCGACAATCGCTGAAACGAGTCGTCCAGCCGTTCCAGCATGGCGTTAAACGCATTGGCCAGTTCCGCGAGTTCGGGTGGCATCTGTGCGTGGGGCAAGCGCGCGTTGAGCGAGTCTGCCGAAACACTTGCGGCAATCGCGCTCATGCGGCGTAAAGGGCGCAAGCCGCTGCGGGCAGCCCACGCACCGAGAATGGCGGTGGCCAGCGCTGAGAGGCCAACCGTCATCCAGATCAGCCGCTGCATGCGTTGCAGGAAATGTTGATGGTGGGTGATGTCGAGCAGCAAGGTCAATTGCGGTGTGTCTGGGCTGTTGGACCGTGGGTTGAGCACGCGGTATTCGGTGCCGTCGATTTGCAAGCTGCCAAGCCCCGGCTGCGTTGGCAGCACTTTTGGCAAGCGCGTCGAACTGTCAAACCACAGGTGTCCGTCCGGCCCGCGAACCCGCACGGCGAGATCGGGCTGATGATTGAGGTCTTGCAGCAGGGTGGGCAGGCGTTGAGTGAAGGTATCCAGGGTGTCGGCGCCGTGCAGCGTGCTGCGCAAGACCGCGAGCCGGCTTTCCATCAGTTGTTGGTCGAGTTCCACGAAGTGCACTTCGCTGGCCCGTCCGAACAACACCCCGGCAAACAGCGAAACAACCGCGGTGCAGCCCGCAAACAGCAGTGCCAGGCGGGTGCTCAATGACAGGCGGCGCATCAGTGGTCGCGCTCTTCGAGCACATAGCCCATGCCACGCACGGTGTGAATCAGCTTGTGCGCGTGGTTGTCATCAATTTTCAGGCGCAGGCGGCGAATCGCTACTTCGATCACGTTGGTGTCACTGTCAAAATTCATGTCCCACACTTGCGAGGCAATCAAGGACTTGGGCAGCACTTCGCCCTGGCGGCGCAGCAGCAATTCCAGCAGGGCGAATTCTTTGGCGGTGAGGTCGATGCGTTGGCCATTGCGTTCGACGCGGCGGCGAAGCAGGTCCAGGCGCAAGTCGGCCAATTGCAGGCTGGTTTCTTGTGGGGTGCTGCTGCCACGGCGCAACAGGCTGCGCACCCGTGCGAGCAGCTCTGAAAAGGCGAACGGTTTGACCAGATAATCATCGGCCCCCAGCTCTAGGCCATGCACGCGGTCTTCGACGGCATCGCGCGCGGTTAAAAACAGTACAGGTAAGTCCAGCCCCGCGCTGCGCACCGCTTGCAGGATTTGCCAGCCATCGCGGCCCGGCAGCATCACGTCAAGTATCAACAGCGAGTAATCGCCAGTCAGTGCCAGGTGCTGCCCGGTAACGCCGTCGGCGGCCAGTTCAGTGGTAAAGCCGGCTTCGCTCAAGCCTTGGCGCAGGTACTGGCCGGTCTTGGCCTGGTCTTCGACAATCAGCAGCTTCATGGAGGGCTCATCACAAAAATAACCTCAGCCTTATACATTGGAGGGGTATGTGTCGGGTCAAGCTGACAAAGTTGTAATCTTGCAGTCAGTTGAATGCCAGTCGCGGGGCTTTAAGTTAGTTGAAAGAATGACTTTAAGTTTCTGGAGGTAAGTATGACGGTCCGTAAGCGTTTGTCTCTCGCAGGTTGTTTGCTGGTGCTGAGCTTGCCGGTCATGGCTTCGCCGGGGGAGCATTTTGATTTTGGTCAGCCAGCGCCGGCGGCCAGCGCCACGCGCACGGTTGAGGTTGTTATGACCGATATTGCGTTCACTCCCAAATCGCTGGACGTGAAAGCGGGCGAAACCGTGCGTTTTGTGCTGGTGAACAAAGGTCAACTGCTGCACGAGTTCAATCTGGGCAATGCCGCCTTGCACGCCGCGCATCAAAAAGAAATGCTGGAGATGCAGCAGAGCGGGATGTTGACACCGACCGGCATGAATCACGCGGGCATGGACCATTCGGCGATGGGGCACGGCGCCATGGATATGCCGGGTATGAAGCACGACGACCCTAACAGTGTGCTGGTTGAGCCGGGGAAAACCGCTGAGCTGACCTGGACCTTTACCAAGACCGACAGCCTGGAGTTTGCCTGCAATGTGCCGGGGCATTACCAGGCCGGCATGGTGGGGCAGCTGAAAGTTGTGCCTTAAATCGGCCTGATCGTCTGCGGGGCCTGAAAGCCTGTAGAATTGCCGGGTTTTTATAGCCAGGTTTTTGTCATGCATCCCGCAGCCGAACATTCGCCGCTGGGCAAGTCCAGTGAATACATCAGCACCTACACCCCATCCTTGCTGTTCCCGATCCCGCGTGCAGCGAAATGGGCAGAGCTTGGACTGAGCGCCGAAACGCTGCCTTACGTCGGGGTCGACTTCTGGAATTGCTTCGAACTTTCGTGGTTGTTGCCATCAGGCAAGCCGGTGGTCGCCATTGGCGAGTTCTGCTTTGCTGCCGATTCGCCGAATATCGTTGAGTCCAAGTCCTTCAAGCTGTACCTGAATTCGCTCAACCAGACCGTTTTTGCTGACAAGCAAAGCCTGGAAGCGACGTTGCAGTCCGACTTGTCAGCTGCCTCCGGTAAGCCTGTGAGCGTTCGCGTGCGCAGCTTGAACGAAGTTCAGGCAGATGGCGTGGGTGTTTTGCCAGGTGTGTGCATTGATGATCTGGATATTACCGTCAGCGATTACGAGCAGCCGCGTCCGGAACTGTTGACGTGTGATGACTCGCGCGTCGTTGAAGAGAGCCTGCACAGCCATTTGCTCAAGTCCAACTGCCCGGTCACCAGCCAACCTGACTGGGGCACGGTTGTGGTCGAGTACCGTGGTGCGGCGCTGGATCACGCCAGTTTGCTGGCGTATCTGGTGAGCTTTCGCCAGCATTCAGACTTTCATGAACAATGTGTCGAACGGATTTTTCTCGATCTGCAACGCTTGCTCAAACCCGAGAAATTGACCGTGTATGCGCGCTACGTGCGCCGTGGTGGGCTGGATATCAATCCGTACCGCAGTACAGAAGCGGTTGAAATCCAGAACGTGCGGTTGGTGCGTCAGTAAAACTGCAGGAGCGAGCTTGCTTCGCGATCTTTTGATCTTTTAAAAGATCGCGAGGCGAACTCGCACCTACAGAAGTATCAGGCGTTATTCAGCTTTTGGGCCTGTTCCAGCACCGCCTCAACATGCCCCGGCACTTTCACGCCGCGCCATTCGTGACGCAGCACGCCGTCCTTGTCGATCAGGAAGGTGCTGCGATCTACGCCCAGGTATTCCTTGCCGTAGAGCTTTTTCAGCTTGATCACGTCAAACAGCTGGCACAGGGCTTCGTCCTTGTCGCTTAGCAACTCAAACGCAAATCCCTGCTTGGCCTTGAAGTTCTCATGGGATTTAAGGCTGTCGCGTGACACGCCAAACACTTCGGTATTGGCCGCCTGAAATTCGGCGTAATGGTCACGAAAGCCCTGGCCTTCGGTGGTGCATCCCGGGGTGTTGTCCTTGGGATAGAAATAAATCACCACTTGCTTGCCTTTGAGCCCCGACAAACTGACGGTTTGCTCGCCAGTGGCCGGGATTTGGAAGTCGCTTACGGGTTGGTCAATTGCAACGGCCATGAGTGGGGCTTCCTTACATCGGGTTCTGTGGGCGCCAGGGTTCGATCAGCGCGTCGAGGTTTAAGGCGTCGGCGAAATCCAGGAACTGATCGCGCAGCCAGCTGATTTGCACGCCAGCGGGCAGGGTGACGGTGAACGTAGCGTTGAGCATCGTGCCGCCGGTTTGCGGTGCCTGATACGTATCGCAAGTCAGGTTTTCGAGTTCAACGTTGTGGTCCATGAAGAACTGGCACAGCTCGTTGATGATGTCCGAGCGGTAGGCCGAACTCACATAAGCCACGTAGGGCAGTGCCTGCGGGCGGGTTTCGAGGGCGGCGCTGCGCACCACATTAACGCTAAAGGCGTGCTTTTTGGCGAGGGAGGGCAGGCCGGCTTCGAGGCGGGCCAGGGCGTCCCAGCTGCCGGTGATTTCCAGGACCAGCGCGCTGCATTCGCCGTGGCGAGTCAGACGAGAGGTCACAACAGCGCAGCGATTTTCATGGCTGGCGCGGCACAGGACGTTAGTCAGCTCCATTGGGTTGGCGCCAAGGGCACTGATGACAAGGAATTGTTCGCGGACTGTGGGGGTGGACATGCAGCCTTCCTAAAACGATGAGCGGTCAGTACGTGTGATGGAGTGCGGGGCGTAAACAGGCGTCTGGCAAGCAGCATAGGCCCGTCAGCCCTGCGCCACAGGCGTTTTGCAAAAAAGACAAAACGCGTTCGGCGGTGTCGGGGCAGGGCATGAAATGCTGACATTAAGGCCTGTAAAACAGACGTTCGCACACATCAGTACCAATCAAAGGATGAAGGGTAGCGAAAAGCAGCGCGAAGGGGAATGCTCAAGAGGCGCGCTGTTGCTTGTGCAAGGGTCATGGCGCCAGTACCATTACGGCTCTCTTTTTCCGGCAGGAGCGGTTGCATGATTGCGGGCAGTATGGTGGCACTGGTCACACCTATGGATGCACAAGGTCGTCTTGATTGGGACGCTCTGAGCAAACTGGTGGACTTTCACCTGCAAGAGGGCACCAACGCCATTGTTGCCGTTGGCACTACAGGTGAATCAGCAACTCTGGATGTGAACGAACACATCGAAGTGATTCGTCACGTTGTCAAACAGGTGGCGGGGCGTATTCCGGTGATTGCCGGTACAGGCGCCAACTCGACGCGTGAAGCGATCGAACTGACCAAAAATGCGAAGGACGCTGGCGCAGATGCTTGCCTGCTGGTCACGCCTTATTACAACAAGCCGACCCAGGAAGGCTTGTATCAGCACTTCAAGGCCATCGCTGAAGCGGTCGACATCCCACAGATCCTCTACAACGTGCCGGGCCGTACGGCCTGCGACATGCTGCCTGAGACGGTTGTGCGTCTGTCGACCGTGAAAAACATCATCGGCATCAAGGAAGCCACTGGCGACCTGACCCGTGTACCGGCCATTCTGGCCGGCGTGAGCAGCGACTTTTTGGTGTATTCCGGCGATGACGCCACTGCGGTTGAGCTGATCCTGCTCGGCGGCAAGGGCAACATCTCGGTGACCGCTAACGTTGCCCCGCGTGACATGAGCGACCTGTGTGCTGCCGCGATGCGTGGCGATGCTGCGACTGCTCGGGCCATTCATGAAAAGCTGATGCCGCTCAATAAAACCCTGTTTATCGAATCCAACCCAATCCCCGTGAAATGGGCGCTGCATGAGATGGGCTTGATGCCGGACGGTATCCGTCTGCCGCTCACCTGGCTCAGCGAAGCCTGTCACGAACCGCTGCGGCAGGCCATGCGCCAGTCCGGCGTCCTGGTTTAATTGAGGAAGCATTACGCATGAAGCGATTGGCCGGACTTTCGGCACTAGCCGTGATTATTTCGAGCACCAGCGGCTGCGGTTGGCTGTGGGGTCCTGATGGGTATTTTCGGGACCGTGGCAGCGACTATCTAGAGGCGCAACAAACCGCGCCGATGAAGTTGCCGGAAGGTGTGCAGACTGACAAACGCCTTGTGCCGCTGCTGCCTATTCCAAGCAACGTGGCTGATGACACCGCCAAGGGCGAGTTTGTTGTGCCACGCCCGCAGCCATTGGCAGCGATTGCCAGTGCCAGCGACTACACCCTGCAAAAAACCGGCGACAGCCGTTGGGTGATGGCGCAGCACGTACCGTCTGAAGTCTGGCCGGTGGCGATGCAATTCTTCCAGGACAACGGCTTTCGCATTGACGAGCAGCGTCCGCAGACCGGCGAGTTCACCACTGCCTGGCAGCGCGCTGACGAACTGTCGGCGCCGATGGCCCGTCACGTAGCGAGCAGCGGACTGGCGCCAGACAGCGAAACGCGCCTGCGCGTTCGCATTGAGCCGGGCGTACAGCGCAACACCAGTGAAATCTACGTGGTGAGTGCCAACCGCCCAGCCGGTAGCACGGCCAATGTCGATTTCACCCAGAGCTCGGTCAACACGGGTCTGGATGCTGGTCTGGTCGACGAAATGCTCATCAGCATGAGCCGCAGCGCCGAGAAGGGCGGTTCGGTGTCGTTGCTGGCAGCCCGTGACTTCGATACCCCGGCACGTGTCAGCCTGAACGAAGACGGCAGCGGTAACCCGGTATTGAGCCTGACCGAAGACCTCGACCGTGCCTGGTCCAGCGTCGGTCGTGCGCTTGAGCAAGGCGAATGGCGGGTTGAAGACATCAACCGTACCTTGGGTCTGTACTACATCAACCTGGCGGAAAAAGCCGAGAAGAAGGACGAGAAACCAGGTTTCTTGTCCAGCCTCTTTGGTGGCAAACCGGACAAGCAAGAAGTTGAAGCCCGGGCCCAGCGCTATCAGGTTCGCCTGAGCAAGGTCGGTGACAGCGTGCAAGTGACTGTCGAAGAAAACATCAATAAAGTTGCACCGCCAGAAGTGGCGCGCAAAGTGTTGGGCGTGATTCAAGACAACCTGGGCTAACTTTATGCGTTTTGCCGTTCTCGGCAGTGGTAGCCAAGGGAATGGCACGCTGGTAAGCAGCGACAGCACCTATGTATTGGTCGATTGCGGTTTCTCGTTGCGAGAAACCGAGCGCCGCCTGGTTCGGTTAGGCGTAAGCCCGCACCAACTGAGCGCGATTCTGGTAACCCACGAACATGCCGATCACGTGCATGGCGTGGGTTTGCTGTCTCGGCGCTACAATTTGCCGGTGTATATGAGCCGTGGCACGCAGCGCGGGATGCGCAAACCACTGGAGCCGGCCGGTTTCGTGGCAGACGGTGAGACGTTGCAGATCGGCGCCTTGAGTATCAGCGTGACCCGTGTTGCGCATGATGCCCAAGAACCCACCCAGTATGTGTTCAGCGATGGACAGCGGCGCTTTGGCTTGCTGACCGACCTGGGCTCCTATTGCGCGGGAGTACTGCACAGCTATCGCGACCTCGATGCACTGATGATCGAGGCTAACCACTGCCGCGATCTGTTGGCTCGTGGTCACTACCCCTACTTTCTCAAGCAGCGAGTCGGTGGTCAGGAAGGACATTTGAACAACCACCAGGCCGCAAACCTGGTGGCCGAGTTGGGCTGGAAAGACCTGCAACACCTGGTGCTGGCCCACCTCAGTAGCAAGAACAACCTGCCGCAGCTGGCCCGGCAATGTTTTGTCGACACCCTTGGGTGCGACCCGGACTGGCTGCAACTGGCGGATCAAGATTCAGGGCTCGACTGGCGCACAATCGCCTAGCCCACCTACTTAGCATGCGGAGCCCATCATGGAAAAACGTGAAGAACTCTATCGCGGTAAAGCGAAATCGGTTTACAAGACCGACGACGAAAACCGCTTGATCCTGTTGTTTCGCAACGACACCTCAGCGTTTGATGGCAAGCGCATCGAGCAGCTCGATCGCAAAGGCATGGTGAACAACAAGTTCAATGCCTTCATCATGCAGAAACTCGAAGCAGCCGGCGTGCCGACTCAATTCGACAAACTGCTGGGCGACAACGAATGCCTGGTTAAAAAACTCGACATGATCCCGGTTGAATGCGTCGTGCGTAACTACGCCGCAGGCAGCCTGGTCAAGCGTCTGGGTGTTGAAGAGGGCATGAAGCTCAACCCTTACACCTTCGAACTGTTCCTGAAAGACGACGCCAAGGGCGACCCGTTCATCAACGAATCCCACGTTGTGGCGTTCGGCTGGGGCACGGCCGAGCAACTGGTCCGCATGAAAGAACTGTCGCTCAAGGTCAATGACGTCTTGAACAAACTGTTCGACGACGCGGGCTTGCTGCTGGTCGACTTCAAACTTGAGTTCGGCGTATTCCACGACGGCAGCATCGTCTTGGGCGACGAATTCAGCCCGGATGGCTGCCGCCTGTGGGACAAAGCCACCGGCAAGAAAATGGACAAAGACCGCTTCCGCCAGGGTCTGGGCGACGTTATCGAAGCCTACGAAGAAGTTGCAAACCGCCTCGGCGTCCCGCTTTAAGCGACAAACGCGCGCAAGCAACTGATAGCACGCGACTTTTTTGAAAAAAGGCTTTGCCTGAATCAGAAAGCGTTGTTATGATGCGCGCCGTTGGAGAGATGCCAGAGTGGCCGAATGGGACGGATTCGAAATCCGTTGTACTGGCGACAGTACCTAGGGTTCGAATCCCTATCTCTCCGCCATATTGAAAAAAGCCTTATAAATCAATGATTTACGAGGTTGTAAAAATGGTGATTTGTAGCAAGGTTTTGTAGCAAAACCTGACCTGCAGATCGCCATTTTTTTCGTCTGTCGTTTGCCCTTCCTATGGCTCTTCCTGAGCGTCTTTGGCCTTTGGGGCTACCTTTGCTTATCCGCTAATGTTCTGGTGCCTCTGGTGGGTTCCTGAGCCTTCCCCGGCTTGGTTTTTGATCGAGGTCGCCAAAGGTGCGAGGACTTGTACCCGTGCCGTTGGTGGCCGGATTACGAAACGAAAACCGGTCGCAGGCAGTTGTCGAGGGTGTGTGATAAATAAGGTTCGGGGATATATCTTTGAACCTATGGCTGTTTAATTTAAGTGGAACGAAATGGGGCGATTCCTACTCTATGGGAGTAGGGTATATGTCCGTGAAGCGTAGTATTAGCTTTGAGGATATAAGTGTGTAAAGTCACGCTTTACATGTTTTGAGTTTTATTGTGGTCGCATTTCTTCGATTATGCGTTTTTTATATTCGTCTGCTTCAATGTCTATTTTTATTTTCGCCTCTTTCCACTGTTCATTATAGTAATCTTGCCATCGTTTTACTAATGAATGGACAATCATATCAAGGTTTTGTTGTTTTACGCTGTTCCCGCTTCTTGCAAACTCCTTAATTAGAACATCGTTGGATATTGATTTGCAGCCTGAAAACGCTGCTATTAGCTTTTTGGCAAGGGTTGAGGTCATTCGTATCTCAAGCTCATCCATTTCTATTATTTTTACGAACATAATTAAAAAATTTTGACGCTCACGTCTTTTAAAACCACCAACCATGCCGCCAATTTTTCCTGCATATTCCATCTTGTTCATATTTAGAACTCCTATGTTATTACAATACAATTACCATAGGTTTTTGATATGTCAATGCTTCGGGGATATATCTCCTAACTTATAACATTACTTCGGGGATATACGTTGTAGGAAATTGGATATTCTAATTTTTTCAATTTTTAACGTGATCGACACCCTACTTCTTTTTGTGAAATTCATTTGAGAGCGATTTTTGAGTTTTTGCAGTGTCATTTTTTTATCTGCTTCGTGGCAAAAGTCCACTAAGTGATTTAAGTAGGGTTGAACCTTATTTGATGATTAAGGTTGGATGTTATATTTATTTTCATTTTGCTATTGACAAGATATTTTGCTGTAAGTAAGCCATAATTCAATGGTTGGAAAAATTAAATATCTAAAAAATTCGATAAAAACGTTAAATTTTCACGGCGGTTTTTTCGAGAAAATAATTTTTGGAATAAGTCGATTTTTGGTTACTGCCCCAAATCGCTTTTGGGATATTTAGGCTCATCAGCCCAGTGAGTGATATTCACCCATTTTGATGAGTTTTGAAAGGTATGAAATTTTCATCAGGAGAGAAATTTGATATGTATGTATACATACATATAGGTTGGGGGATATATCTCCGAAACTAAGGAAGTATTGGGTTGAGTGGTTAACGCTGTCGGATGCTATTATCTGATATAGGCTTTTTATACTAACCATAATGCTGTGAGGTGTAACGCATTTGGCTATTTTAGGCGTGTAGTGGTGTGGCTTGGTGTCGTTGTATCAGCGGAGTGGAAGAAGGCCGATTTTGACCAATTCCGTGCGTTATATCACTATCGGTGGTGCGGTGTATGTATATGTGGGGGATGCGGGGAGGAAAGGGAGGGGGTGGCGGGAAAGGAAGAAGAAACACCCTCACCGGGTGCTATTATCTGATATAGGCTATTTAGACAGATTATAATGTTACGGAGTCACTCTCCAGTTGTATGCTGTCGCTCTGCTTACATTTAACTCCTTCATGACTTGCTGAATAGACGCCCCGGCTTCAAGCAAGATAATGCCTCGTTCTCTCTTGGTTTTACCTTTTGCTTTTCCGCCTTTCTTGCCTCGGATTGCTTGAATTTTGCTTGTGTGGGTTCTGGCGACATAATCGTCAAAGGTTCCACGGTTAAAGTTTCTATGCGTCCACTTGGCTACGCTCTTGGCGGTGTGTTTAACCTCGGATATGTCCAAGGGTGTGGAGAAATTGACGTTGTAGCCTGTGGCACGGTCTAGGCAAGCGTTTAGCCATTGGTTGTAGTCGGGCCAGCCTTGGCGGATGGCTTTGTATGCCCATGCCCTTAACTCATCGAAAAGCATACAATTGCGACCCAAGCCGTAATCCTCTACGGGCTTCTGTTTGGCCTTTTCAGGCGTTAAATCAACGTAGTCAGCCAAATAGTCCAAGGTGTATGGATCGGCCTGCCATTGGGTCACTATCCAGTGGGGATTTATGGGGTTCTTACAGATCAGGCCGCTGTAGCCTCTGTCTGCTCCAAGGCGACTACGCAAGCCAGCCTCAACGGCTGCAGCGTAGCGTAAAGGGGCGGTTTTGCCGTCCATAGCGGTTCGGACGTAACCGCTCCATGAACCCCACATTCAAAGCCGCCGCGTGATCCCGGATGCTGTGCTCCCGATTTCTTTCTGGAGCCCATCCGCCATGATGCGT